>NZ_JBFREV010000002.1:0-285135 GCF_052114485.1 Cupriavidus sp. KB_39 | reverse complement strand
GCGGTTTCCAGCTCCCGGCACGCCTGGAGCGCCGTGGACAGGCTCACCTCATGCAGCCCCATCAGCGACCGCACCGACGGCATGCGGTCCCCCACGGCCAGCGTGCCGGCGGCGATGGCCTGCCGGTAGTGGCCGGCCACCTGTTGATAAAGGGGGAGGGAGGGGTGCGTGGCAGTCATGGCGCGATCATCGCCCACGGGGCGCGGGCACAACAGATACAGATGAAGGGTGTCTGTATCGTAACAGAGCCGGACTGTGCGATCTGTTCTGGTCGCACCCGCAATCCCTTGTGCCTGTTGGCTTGGCGGGTCGCCGGATAGGCTGGAAACCTGATTCTGGACCCCGGAGCGCGATCATGTCCCAAGCGAAATTTTCGACCGAAACCTACCAGTTGGCCGCCGGTCAGTGGCTCAAGCTGCACCTGAAGCCCGGCGCCGTGGTGCACCTCGCATCCGGTCGCCTGACCGTGGCGGGCCCGCCAACCTGGCTGGCCGAGACGGTTAGCCGGCCTGCCGCCACGCTCACGCCCGGCGCGGTGTACATCGCCGGCATCGCCGGCTGGACCACGCTGGCGGCCCACGGCGCGGCAACCCTGCACATCATGCAGCCGTCGCCGCCCCCGGGATGGTGGCGACTGATAAAATCCCGCTTCGGCCGATCTGGCCTCCTGCTGGGTAACGCCCGGCCACCAGACACCAAGGCCGCTGAAATACCCGTTCCCCATGCTACGTCTAAGTGAAGTCAAACTCCCGCTCGACCATACCGAGAGCGACCTGGAGGCAGCCGTGCGCAGCCACCTCGCGCAGATCGGTGTCAAAGGCGACGGGATGGTCGCGTTCACCGTCTTCCGCCGCGCGCACGATGCCCGCAAGCGCGCCGATATCAAGCTGACCTACATCGTCGATATCGAAGTCCGCGACGAGGCCGCCGCCCTCCAGCGCATGGCCGGCAAGCCCAACTGGAGCGTGACGCCCGACATGACGTACCGCTTCGTGGCACAGGCCCCGGCGGGCGGGCCGACGCTGCGCCCGGTGGTGATCGGCCTGGGTCCGTGCGGGCTGCTGGCCGGCCTGCTGCTGGCACAGATGGGCTTCCGCCCGATCATCCTCGAACGCGGCAAGGAAGTGCGCGAGCGCACCAAGGACACTTTCGGCCTGTGGCGCAAGAGCGTGCTCAATCCCGAGTCGAACGTGCAGTTTGGCGAAGGCGGCGCGGGCACGTTCTCGGACGGCAAGCTCTACAGCCAGATCAAGGACCCCCGCCACTACGGTCGCAAGGTGCTCGATGAATTTGTGCGCGCGGGCGCACCCGAGGACATCCTCTTCAAGGCGCGGCCCCACATCGGCACATTCCGGCTGGTGAGCATGGTGGAGAAGATGCGCGCCGAGATGCTGTCGTTGGGCGCCGAAATCCGCTTCGAGACGCGCGTGGACGACATCGACATCGAGAACGGCCAGGTGCGCGGGCTCAAGCTCTCCACCGGCGACTACCTCGAGTGCGACCACGTGGTGCTGGCCGTGGGCCACAGCGCGCGCGACACCTTCCACATGCTGCACGACCGCGGCGTGTTCATGGAGGCCAAGCCGTTCTCGCTGGGCTTCCGCATCGAGCATCCGCAGGGGCTGATCAACCGCAGCCGCTTCGGCAAGTTCGCTGGCAACAAGCTGCTGGGCGCGGCGGACTACAAGGTGGTGCACCACGCCAGCAATGGGCGCGCGGTGTACAGCTTCTGCATGTGCCCGGGCGGCACGGTGGTGGCGGCGGCATCCGAGCCGGGCCGGCTGGTGACCAACGGCATGAGCCAGTACTACCGGGCCGAGCGCAACGCCAACGCCGGCATCGTGGTGGGTATCACGCCGGAGGTCGATTTCCCGGGTGGCCCGCTGGCCGGCATCGCCCTCCAGCGTCACTGGGAGGAGCGTGCCTTCGTGCTCGGCGGCAGCGACTACCGCGCGCCGGGCCAGCTGGTGGGGGATTTCATCGCGGGACGGCCGTCCACGGCGCTGGGCTCGGTCGAGCCCTCGTACAAGCCGGGCGTGACGCCGACGGACCTCAGCACGGCGCTGCCGGACTATGTGATTGACGCGATCCGCGAGGCGCTGCCGGAACTCGACAAGAAGATTGCCGGGTTTGCGATGCACGACGCCGTGCTGACCGGGGTGGAGACGCGCACGTCGTCGCCGCTGCGGATCCGGCGCAATAACGACGACTACCAGAGCATCAATGTGAAGGGGCTGTACCCGGCGGGCGAGGGCGCCGGCTATGCGGGCGGGATCTACTCGGCCGCCATCGACGGTATCGAGGTGGCCGAAGCCGTGGCGCTCGACATCGCCAACAGCTAGCCGTTACATACCCATCAGATAGTTGGCCGCGCCCAGGCCGGCCATCCGCCCACTGGCGAAGCAGGCTGTCAGCAGATAGCCGCCGGTGGGCGCCTCCCAGTCCAGCATCTCCCCCGCGCAGAACACGCCCGGCATGGCGTTGAGCATCAGGTGATCGTTCATCGCCTCGAACGCGACGCCGCCGGCCGTGCTGATGACCTCGTCGATGGGCCGCGCGCGCACCGGCCGCAGCGGCAGCGCCTTGATGGCCGCCGCGAGGGCGACCGGATCGTGCATGTCGGCCTTCGACACGCCTTCATAGAGCAGCCCTGCCTTGACCCCGGTAATGCCGAGCTTGCTCTGCAGGTGGCTCGACACCGAGCGCGAGCCGCGCGGGCGGGCGATCTCGTCGGCCACGCGCGCCGCGCTCATGCCGGGCGCCAGGTCCAGGCGGATCTCGGCGCTGCCATCCCGTTCGATGAGATCGCGGATCGGGGCGGACAGCGCGTAGACCAGGCTGCCTTCGATGCCGGTCGCGCTGATCACGAACTCGCCCTGACGATGCAGCGGCGTGCCGTCCGGCGCGGTGACCGCCATCGCCACGGATTTCACCGGCTGGCCGGCGTAGCGTTCGCGGAAGACATCGGACCAGTCCACATCGAACCCGCAATTGGCGGGGCGCAGCGGGGTGATGGTCACGTCATGTTCGGCGAGCCAGGGTACCCAGGCTGCGTCCGATCCCAGTCGCGCCCAGCTGCCGCCGCCCAGCGCCAGCACCACGGCTGGCGCCGACACCGTCGATTCGCCCGCCGGCGAGGCGAAGCGGAGTTGGCCTGCATCGTCCCAGCCCAGCCAGCGATGTCGGGTGTGCACGCGCACGCCCGATTCCCGCAGCCGATGCAACCATGTGCGCAGCAGCGGCGCGGCTTTCATCTCGGTGGGGAAGACACGGCCTGAGCTGCCGACGAAGGTGTCGATGCCGAGCCCGTGCACCCAGGCGCGCAGCGCCGGGCCGTCGAACTCGGCCAGCAGTGGCGCGATGCGGTTGGCCCGCTGCCCGTAGCGCGCCAGGAAGGCCGGCGCGGGCTCGGAATGCGTGATGTTCATGCCGCCCTTGCCGGCCATCAGGAACTTGCGGCCGACCGAGGGCATGGCGTCGTAGACGTCTACCGCGACGCCGCGCCCGGCCAGCGCCTCGGCCGCCATCAACCCGGCCGGCCCGCCGCCGATGACCACGGCGTGGGGCGTGCCAGACGGGGCGGATGCTGAAATGGAGGAGGCGGACATGGGCGGTTGCCGGTTGGCGGAGCAGGGGGAAGAGACGCGGGACGCCGCGCATTATAGGTGACAGCGCCCCGGCACCACGACCGTGCGCGGACGTGCGGTGGCGCACAGCGGGCGCTCCCGGCGCCGGCCAGACTCGTGCGAAACAGGGGAGGCTTCCATGAGCTCAGCACCGCGCAATCCCACCATCGACATGTGCAGGGGCATCGGCATCGCGCTGGTGGTCTTCAGCCATGCCTGGGCCTTGCCCGATCCGGTGTATCGGGCGATCTACTCGATGGCCTTTCCCGCCTTCCTGCTGCGGGCCGGGCTCGTGTTCCAGCCCTCGCGGGCGGTGGCCGCGCCGGCCTCGCACCTGTGGGGCAAGTTCATGCGGCTGGTGGTGCCGGCCTGGGGCATGGGGCTGGTGCTGGCGGTACCTTACATCGTCGCGTGGGCGCTCGGCCGCTTTCCCCACGATGAGTTCACCATGCGCTTTGTCGGCACCATGACCGGGTCCGCCATCAACGAATGGAATTTCCTGAGCACGCCGCTGTGGTCGCTGTTCTGCCTGTTCTGGCTGGACGTGGTGGCCACCGCGCTGTCGCGGCTGGGCCCGAGCGTGGCCGGCGCACTGATGACCAGCGTCGGGCTGGTCTGGATCGTCTTCACGCAGGGTGGCGGCACGTGGTCGGACGTGAACCCGGTGGAGTGGCCGTTTTCGCTGCGCAACGTGGGCTGCGCCATGGTGTTCTACGGCGCCGGGCTCTGGATGGGCGGCGGCAAGGGGCCCCGTGCCGCGGCGGTGGGGCCGATGCAGTTCACGCCGGCCTCGCTGACCATGCGGCGCGCCCTGCTGCTGGTGGTCACGCTGGCGGTCTGGGTGCTGGCCGTCCGGCATGCGCCAGATGTATTGAATGTGTCGCGCAACCGCATCGGCACCACGCCCATGGCGATGGCGATGACGTTGCTCGCAGCCTTCGCCGGCACCGCGCTGCTGTGGCAGGTGGTGGTGCTGCTGCCGACCTCCCGCGCGGTGGTTTGGCTCGGCACGCATACGCTGCCCGTGTTCGGCTTCAACTACCTCGTCAACAAGATCGTGTTCGAGACGGCCACCCGCGCCGGCGTGGAAGTGGCGCGGCTGGGCAACTGGTGGTGGGTGCTGGCGCTGATCGAGCTGGGGCTGCTGTGCGCCATCGCCTGGATGCTGGATCGCATGGGGCCCATCGGCGACCTGTTCAATGGCCGGCCGCTCAAGCGGGTGGGGCGAGAAAAGGCGCGCATGGCCTGACTTGGGAGGCAGGGGCGGGGCGTAGAATGGCGCTTTGCCAGCCGCTGTCCCCGCCATGCCTGCCACGCCCGCCTTTCCTGATTCCGCCGATGCCACCGATGCCACCGATGCCCAGATCGTCGAGGCCGTGCGCCATTGGCTGTCGCGCGCCGTCATCGGCCTGAACCTGTGCCCGTTCGCCAAGAGCGTCTATGTGAAGGATCAGGTGCGCTACGTGGTCAGCCCGGCCATGGGGGCGGAAGACCTGCTCGAGGAACTTGAGGGCGAACTGCGCGGGCTGGCGGACGCCGATCCGGCACAGACCGACACCACGCTGCTGATCGTGCCGCACGCGCTGGCGGACTTCCTCACCTACAACGACTTCCTGTATTTCGCCGAGCGCCTGCTGCGCAGCCTGCGGCTGGCCGGCACACTCCAGATCGCCAGCTTCCACCCGGACTACCAGTTCGAAGGCACCGAGCCGGACGACATCGAGAACTACACCAACCGCGCGCCGTATCCGATCCTGCACCTGCTGCGGGAAGACAGCATCGCGCGCGCCGCCGAGGCGTTTCCGGACGCCGCCGATATCTACGAGCGCAACCAGGCCACCATGCGGCGGCTGGGCGTCGACGGCTATCGGCAGTGGATGTCGGAAAAATCCCAAGACGAAGGCTGACCCCAGCCTGCCCGGGCGGCCCCGTCAGGGCGCGGTGAAGAACCGCTCGCCCATTTCCTCGAGTCCCAGCGTTTCCAGCACGTTCTGGAGCCGGTCGGCCGCCCGCTTGCGCGGCAGGTCCTTGTACTGGGCGATGATCAACTCGTTTTTCATCGAATGTTCCCAGCCCACCAGTTCGGTCACGCTGACCTGGTAGCCGTGCGCCTCGAGCTGCAGGCAACGCAGCACATTGGTCACCTGACTGCCGAACTCGCGCGTATGCAGCGGATGGCGCCAGATCTCCGTCAGCGGATTGCCGGCCAGCAGCTTGCCCTTGTGCTTGCGCAGCACGCTGGCCACCTCGGCCTGGCAGCACGGCACCAGCACGATGTGGCGTGCCTGCCGGGCCAGGGCGAAGCGGATGGCATCGTCCGTGGCGGTGTTGCACGCGTGCAGCGCGGTCACCACGTCCACCGTGGCGGGCAGGGCGGGCGAGGTGATGGATTCGGCTACCGACAGGTTCAGGAACGACATGCCCGGGAATTCCGCGCGCGCGGCCAGCTCCTGTGAGCTTTTCACCAGCTCCTCGCGGGTCTCGATACCGTAGATGTGCGAGTTCTTGCCCTGTTCCTCAGGCAGATCCTTGAAGAACAGGTCGTAGAGGATGAAGCCCAGATAGGACTTGCCGGCGCCATGGTCCACCAGCGAGACGGCGCCGCGCGCGTCCGCCACCTCGCGCAGCAGCGGCTCGATGAACTGGAACAGGTGGTAGACCTGCTTGAGCTTGCGGCGGCTGTCCTGGTTCATCTTGCCGTCGCGCGTCAGGATGTGGAGTGCCTTGAGCAGCTCGATGGACTGGCCGGGACGGACTTCGTAACTATTGGACATGGAGGGCAAAACCTGCGGCGGGGGACATCGGAGGGCGACAGTTTACCGAAATCCCGCCGCCCGGCCCGTCATCGCCCGATTTCCGGGGGGCTCAGCAGGAGTGATACCCCACTTTTGTGGGCTAAAGTTCACTCCGCCCGCTGCCGTTGATCAAAGATCGACGACAAGCAGAGTTGGCGGCAGCAAACGGCGATCCTTGCGGAAGGATCGGGGCCACGGCCCGGCCGGACTGCCATCGCCTGCCACACAGAAGCGGGGACACATGACAGCCGACGCCGGACTACGCCTGGAACTGAGCCAGCCAGGGGACCACGTACGCGCGTGCTTTGCACCGGAGCCGGGACGCCTGCCGCCCGACCGCGCCACCCTCGAAGCCAGCCTCGAGGAACATGGCTGGCGCGGCGCGCGGCTCGACCAGGGCGCGGTGAACGCCTTCCTGACCCAGTGCCAACTGGCTGACGGCGAGGTCGACGGCGTGATCGGCAGCCTGCTCGACGGGGCCTTCGAACTCGAAATCACTGCTGACAAGCTGTCCCTGCTGCTGACGCTGATGCCGCCCGAGGGCGGCCGGGCGATCAATATCGAGGACATTGCCGCCGCGGCGACCTCGATGAACGTGGTGGCGCTGCTCGACAAGGCGGCCATCGAAGTGGCGCTGGAGGCCGGCAGCTGCGAAGGGCGCGAAATCGCGCGCGGTGTGGCGCCGGTGCAGGGCCAGGCAGCGCGCTTCGACAGCCTGGTGCAGCCGCGCAAGCCCGCGCAGACCGAGAACGAGGACGACCGCTTCGACCTGCGCGACCTGGGCAGCCTGCTGCTGGTGAACCCCGGCACGGCGCTGATGCGGCGCACCCCGGCCCGCCCGGGCCAGGACGGCATGGACATCCTGGGCAAGCCGATCCCGGCCGACCCGATGATCGATACGCCGTTCGCCGCGGACCTGACCGGCGTGGCCATCGACCCCAACGACCCGCTGCTGCTGCTGGCCGTGATCGCCGGATCGCCGCGCGTCCTGCCGAGTGGCGTGATCGTGAGCCCCGTAGTGGACGTGGAGGCGGTGGACCTGCACTCCGGCAACGTCACGTTCGACGGCTCGCTGCGCGTGTCGGGCGACATTCGCACCGGCATGTCGGTCCGCGTGACCGGCGACGTGGTGGTCAGCGGCACGATCGAGGCGGCGCACGTGGAAGCCGGCGGCGACGTCATCGTCAAGGGCGGCATCATCGGCAAGGCCGAGACCGCGCACGGCGCCGATTCCGGCGAGATTGCGAGTGTGCGCAGCAAGGGCGCGGTGCATGCGCGCTATATCCAGAATGCGATTGTCGAGGCGGCCACCGAGGTCGTGGTGGAAAGCGGCATCCGCCAGAGCGACGTCTCCGCGGGCGAGCGCGTGACCGTGGGCAGCCCGACCGGCCAGGGCAGCATCAGCGGCGGCCGCACACGCGCGCTGGCCAGCGTCAGCACCGCCATGCTAGGCGCGCCAGCCGGCACGGCCACGACGGTGCAGGTGGGCCTCAACCCGTTTGCCGACCAGCAGAAGGCGGAGTTGGAGGAGCAACGGCGCAAGATCCTGGAGGAGCAGGCCAAGCTCCAGCAACTGGCCGCGTTTTTCGCGAAACATCCAGAGCGCGCCGTCGGCGACATCCGCGAAAAAGCGCGCGCGACGATGTACAAGATCAATCGCGACCTGTTCGAACTGGACGCCGAGATCGCCAAGCTGACCGAGCAGATGAAGCCATCCGACGAGGCGGTGATCGCCGTGGGACGGCGCATTCATGGCGGCGTGACGATGCAGGTGGGCCACAAGATCCTCAAGGTGATGGAGGACAAGACCGGTGGCCAGGTGCGCGTGGTGGACGACCGGATCTCGGTGACCTGACCGGCGTGGTGTTACGGCGGATTGGGCGGACGTTACGGCTGTCGTAACATCTGTACGGCGCCGCCGGCGCGCTTTCCCGGCGGCGGTCTTCCCTTGTCCGGCAAGGGTTTGCGGGCCGATCGGCTTGCCCTTCTTCCTTTGGCATGGCCCTTGCGGATGGCTCCCCGGCAAGACCAACGGGGAGACAGCCATGCGCGCGATCATCATCGACAGCCAGCCGCTGGTGCGGGTCGGCATCCTGCGGATGCTGGAGCACCTGCCGGACATCGGTCCCGTCCTCAGCATCGACCCGGAGGCCGTGGGGACGCTGGCGGTGGCCGACGAGCGGGTGCTGGTGGTGTACGGCATGTCGAGCGAGTCCACCGACAATTGGGCGCTGCTGCGCCGGCTGCATCGCAGGATGCCGCAGGCGCGCATCCTGCTGCTCTCCGACAACATCTGGCTGCACGTGCCGTCATCGCTACAGGTCTGCGGGGTGATGGCGCACGCGCCGAAATCGGCCTCGATCGAACGGCTGGAGGCAAGCATCCGGCACCTGCTGGGCGACACGGGCGCCATGCCCCAGCCGGCACCCCGCTCGGAAGCCTGGCAGCCGCTGCATCCACCCCACGCCATCGTCGTCCCGGCGGCGCGCCGAGCATGCTGAACGACGCCCGCTGAACCACGCTCACCATGGCGGGAAATCTGGACTAAGCTGGAAGCGTGTCCTGGGGTGCCGCAGGATCCGCGACAGCTAGTTCCGGGCAGCGAATGAAGACGCGGTCCAGCACACTGCGAAGGCGTTACGCGGAACCGGATCACGAGGCACTGGAATCAGAAAAGCCAACCTGCTAGCGGGTTGGCTTTTCTTTTTGGCGGGTCGCGAACGTGGCGATTGAGAGGAATCTTTGCGTTACGTAACCCTAGGGGTTACACTCTCCGCCGACGATTGCCGTCTCACCATGATTCGCTCATTTGCGCACAAGGGTCTCGAACGCTTCTTCACCACAGGCAGCACGGCGGCGATTCCCGCGATGCACGCCAAGCGGTTGCGGCTGATCCTGGCGCTGCTGGACGGGGCAGCCTCGGCGCGCGATATGGATGCGCCCGGCTTGCGACTGCACGCGCTCAAGGGCGACCGCGCGGAGCTTTGGGCCGACGGTGCAGGCGAACTGGCGGGTGACCTTCCGGTTCGAGAACGGGGACGCGCACATCGTCAACTACATTGACTATCACTAGTGAGAGGGGCGCCATGCGCATGCACAATCCACCGCATCCGGGCGAGTTGCTTGCGGAGCTTTGGCTCGAGCCGCTGCGGCTGACGATTACCGATACCGCCGCGGCGCTCGATGTTTCGCGGAAGACGGTTTCCGAGATCGTGAATGGCCGGGCTGGCATCACGCCGGAGATGGCGGTTCGGCTTGAACTGGCGTTCGGCAAGAGCGCCGAGTCTTGGCTCGCGCATCAGGCCGCGTACGACCTGTGGCAGGTGGACCAGTACCGCAGCGAGCTGCGCGTGCGCTCGCTCCAGCCCGCGACCTGAGCTTCGCCCCAAGTGCGCCGCCCATGAAAAAACCCGCAGCGCTTGCGCGGTGCGGGTTTTTGAAGGCGACGCGGAAAAACTGGCGTCGCCGGTAATGCTGTTGGTGCCGAAGAGAGGAATCGAACCCCCGACCTTCTCATTACGAATGAGCTGCTCTACCGACTGAGCTACTTCGGCAACACCGTTGAGTGTTTGCAGCGCCTTGCGTTGCTTGCGAAACAATCGAACTGAGCCCGCAATCTTAGCGGTGAGTTTTGGGTTTGGCAAGACCCCTGTGCAGATTTTTTGCGCGATTCTTGCTGTGGCAACGCCGCCGGAACAACACGGAAAGCCGGCGGCGCGCCACAGGCGTCACATCAGAACTTGTGGCGCAGGCCCGCCATCACGCCAACCCGGCTGCCGTGGCCGTAGAAGGGGGTCTGGAAGGTGGACTGGCCGCCCAGCGTGCGCCAGGCGTCGGTCAGGTTCGTGTAGTCGGCTTCGAGGTACACGTCCGTGCGCTTGCTGAACGCGTAGTCGAGCATCAGGGCGCCGGTGAAGCGGTTGCCGGAGTCGTCGCCGTGCTTCAGGTGGTCGTAGGTGCCGGTCGCGATCACGGACCACGCGTTGGTGAACGCGTATTGCAGGCCCAGGTAGCCGGCTTGGTTCTTGTAGCCGGCGTTGTCGACGTTGCTGTTGGTGTAGCCGAGGTAGACCGTGGCCGGGCCGACCTTGTAGGTGCCGCCGAGCGTCCAGACCTTCTGGTCGCTTACGGGTACGGCCACGCCGTAGTACGCCGCCGTGTCGCGCATGATCTGGTAGCCGCCGCCGACCATGAACGGGCCCGAGGCGTAGCTCACGCTGGCGCCCGTGGAGGACGAATTCGAGAAGCTGCCCGCCACCTCGCCGAAGGCGTGCTGCGCCGCGATCGAGAACCCGCCGAACCGGCCCGAGTACTTGATCATGTTGTCCTGGCGCACGCCGCCGGTGTAGTTGCCGCCCTGGAAGCCGACGATGGCGAGGTTGGCCAGCGCCATCGCGTCGTAGCTGGCGATGACTTCGTGGATCACGGTGAACTGGCGGCCCAACGTGACCGTGCCGAAGTCGCCCTGCAGGCCGACGTATGCCTTGCGGCCGAACAGGCGGTTGCCTTGCAGGCTCTGGCCGGCGTCGGGCGAGAAGCCCGATTCGAGCACGAACAGCGCCTGGTAGCCGCGGCCCAGGTCTTCCAGGCCGTACATGCCCCAGCGGCTGCCGGTAAGCACGCCGTCGGTCATCTGGACCTTGCCGTTGCCGGCGGCGGATTCGTTCGAGGTGTAGCGGATCGTGGTATCGACAATGCCGTACAGCGTGACATTGGATTGCGCGTGGGCGGGCGCCGTGGCGCCCAGTGCGGCGGCGCCGAGTGCTGCGGTAGTGAAGAAGGGCGCGAGGGCTCGCTTCATGGTTTGCGTCTCCATCCTGGCTCGTTATCGGTTGTTGTTGCGGAATGGCCGGTGCCTGTTTCTTTGTGGACTTCTGCGACGTCCTTGGCTCAGGCGTTGACCTGCACCGGCGTGGCGTGAAGGCAGCCCCGGACTGGCTATCCGGGGCGCCGGGACCGCTGATTTCCGGGGTTGGGAAAGGCAACCCAAGTCGTCAGATGTCCTATGACATCGTACCTTACAGAAAAATAACATCGCAAGACATAGGACGAGACATTAGTCAGCGCGCAACACTAGAGCCGCCTGTCAGTTTTGCGGGAGGATGGTCGGATGGCAGACATTTCGGCATCTCCGTCGAGATGCCGTCGTCGATGCAGGGACGATGCACGAAAGCCTGGACGCTGCCGATGGATTTGAGCCAACCCATATGGATGGCCGATCTCCGGTCGATGGGTCTCGCCGGCCCCTGTCAAAAGACACCGTTTTCAAAGCACCAAAATCATCCTAAACCCCAATACGCGCCAATCCGTTTCAGTTGTCTGCAAACTAAAACTTCTAGGGAATTCACTGACGTTGCACCGCCTTGACCGCAGGTTGACGGACGATTAGATTCCAGTCACGTTGTATGACGACAGATCAATCAACCTATCCACATATCCCGCGAGGCCCTTGGCGGGGCCACGCCAGCGCATCCCGAACCTATGTCCCTCGCCCCCAAAGATCCGCTCGACGGTGTCGTCACCCGTTGCCATCGCATCCTGCTGACCGGCGCGGCCGGCAACCTCGGCAAGGTCCTGCGTGACCGCCTGAAGCGCTATGCCGATGTGGTGCGTATCTCCGATATCGCCGACCTCGGCCCGGCAGGCGCGCAGGAAGAAGTCGTGCCCTGCGATTTGTCTGATCCCAAGGCCGTCCACGCGCTGGTGGCGGGCGTCGATGCCATCGTCCATCTGGGTGGCGTGTCGGTGGAGCGTCCGTTCGAGGAGATCCTGCCGGCCAATATCCAGGGCACCTACCACCTCTACGAGGCGGCGCGGCGCCATGGCGTGCGGCGCATCGTGTTCGCCAGCTCCAATCACGTGATTGGCTTCTACAAGCAGGGCGAGGTGCTCGACGCCGATTCGCCGCCGCGCCCGGACGGCTATTACGGCGTGAGCAAGGCGTTCGGCGAGCAGCTGGGCAGCTTCTATTTCGACCGCTACGGCATCGAGACCGTGGCGCTGCGCATCGGCTCGTCGTTCCCGGAGGCGAAGGACCGCCGCATGCTGGTCACCTGGCTCGGCTACGACGATCTGGAGCAGCTGATCAAGCGCGCGGTCTTCGTGCCGGAAGTGGGCTTCACGATCGTCTACGGCGCCTCGGCCAACCGCGATAGCTGGTGGGACAACAGCAAGGCGGCGCGGCTCGGTTTCCGGCCGGTGGAGTCGTCGGAGCAGTTCCGGGCCAAGGTGGAATCGGTGCCGCCGCTGCCGGCGGATGATTCGGCGGGCTGGTACCAGGGCGGCGCCTTCGTCAAGGCCGGCCCGTTCGGGGACTGACGCCGTGAGCGACCAAGTTTCGCAAGTCACCCCGATCGAACGCATCGGCAACATGCGCTGCGGCGTGGGCGAAAGCCCCGTCTGGCACGCCGCCGAGGCCGCGCTGTACTGGACCGATATTCCCGGCCGCACGCTGTGGCGATACGACCCGGCCAGCGGGCAGACCGACCACTGGAGCCTGCCCGAGATGGCCGGCTGCATGGCGATGACGCCGGACGGCGGCTGGCTGCTGGCGATGGAGACCGGGCTGTTCCGTGTGGCCCGGCTGGTGCCGGGGCAGGCCACACCGTCGCTGCAACGCGTGGCCACGGTCGACCATGCGCGCGCCGGCATGCGTTTCAACGATGGCCGCTGTGACCGCCAAGGCCGCTTCTGGGCCGGCACGATGGTCATGGACATGTCGCTGGCCGCGCCCGACGGCAAGCTCTATCGCCATGACCCCGCCACCGGCGCACTGGACGTCATGCGTGACGAATTGATCACCCCCAACGGGCTCGCCTTCAGCCCCGATGGCCGCACCATGTATCTGTCCGATTCGCACCCCGCGCGGCAGGCCGTGTGGGCGTACGACTACGACACCGACACCGGCACGCCGACCAACCCGCGCCTGTTCATCGACATGAACCGCTACCCGGGCCGCCCCGACGGCGCCGCCGTGGATGCCGAGGGCGGCTACTGGATCTGCGGCAACGACGCCGGGCAGGTCCACCGTTTCACGCCCGATGGCCGGCTGGACCAGTCGCTGGCGGTGCCCGTGGCCAAGCCGGCGATGTGCGCGTTCGGCGGCGCCGGGCTGGACACCCTCTATGTCACGTCGATCCGCACCGATGACACCGATCCGCTCTCGGGCGCGGTGTTCGCGCTGCAACCGGGCGTGCGCGGCCTCGAGGAGCCCACGCTGCGCGCCTGACACCCGTATTGCCGTATCACCGCATTGCTTGCCCGCAAGCCCCAAGTCTTGAAGTCTTGATCGAAAAACTACAAATCCGGAGGCACTTCATGTTTTCTACCCAACTCCCGCGCGCCCGCCTGGGCGCCCTGATGGCCGCCATGGCCGCCGCTGCTGCCACCTTGGCCACCGTGGCGATGCCGATGGCCGCGCAGGCCGCGGACATGCGCTCGGCTGACATCCACCCCGAGGACTACCCGACCGTGCAGGCCGTGCGCCACATGGGCGAGTTGCTCAAGCAGCGTTCCAATGGCCGGCTGACGGTCAAGGTGTTCGCGCAGGGTTCGCTTGGCAGCGAGAAGGATGCGATCGAGCAGACCAAGATCGGCGCGCTCTCGATGGTCCGCGTGAACTCGGCGGCCATGAACAACATCTGCGAGGCGACCATCGTCCCGACGATGCCGTTCCTGTTCCGCTCTACCGACCACATGCGCCACGTGCTGGACGGCCCGATCGGCGACGACATCCTGAAGTCGTGCGAGAAGAACGGCTTTATCGGCCTGGCCTGGTATGACAGCGGCTCGCGCTCGATGTACACCACCAAGCGCCCGATCCGCACGCTGGCCGATGCCAAGGGCATGAAGATCCGCGTGCAGCAGTCGGACCTCTGGGTCTCGCTGTTGGAGGCGATGCACGCCAACGCCACGCCGATGCCGTGGGGCGAGGTCTACACCGCGCTGAAGACCGGCCTGGTCGATGGCGCCGAGAACAACTGGCCCAGCTACGAAAGCTCGCGCCAGTTCGAGGTGGCCAAGTACTACTCGCTGACCGAGCACTCGATGGCGCCCGAAATGCTGCTGTTCTCGAAGGTGATGTGGGACCGCATGTCCAAGGATGACCAGGCGATGGTCCGCCAGGCCGCCAAGGACTCGGTGCCGTACATGCGCAAGCTGTGGGACGAGCGCGAGCTGAAGTCGCGCAAGATGGTGGAGGCCGCCGGCGTGCAGATCATCAGCGTCGACAAGACCTCGTTCCAGACCGCGATGAAGCCCGTCTATGACCGCTTCATCACCAGCGCCCAGATGAAGGACCTCGTGCGCCGCGCGCAGGATACGAAGTAAGGGCCCCATCATGCTTTCGTCTTCCCCTACCCCGGCCACGCCGGTGGACGGCACGCCGGGGCCCGCTCCGGCGCCTGTCACCAGCCCCGCTGGCCCCGCCGGCGTCAACTTCTACACCCGCTTCTGCGCCACGCTGGCCCGCGCCTGCATGGCGCTGGGCGTGACCGGGCTCGTGCTGCTGGTCCTTGCCGTGCTTACGCAGGTGTTCGGCCGCTACGTGCTGAACGACACGCCCACCTGGGCCGAAACCATCGCCATGCTGCTCGTGCTCTACGTGACGATGCTCGGTACGGCCGTGGGCGTGCGCGACGCCGGCCACATCGGCCTGGAGTCCCTGCTGGTGCTGCTGCCCGAACGCATCCGTACCAAGATCGAGCTGCTGATCCACGTGCTGGTCGGCACCTTCGGCGCGGTCATGGCCTACAACTGCGCGCTGCTGGCGCTGTCCGTGGCGGACTACAAGCTGCCCACCCTCGGCATCTCCGAGGGCTGGCGCTATCTGCCGCCGGTGATCGCCGGCGCGCTGATCGTGCTGTTTTCGATCGAACACATCATTGCGGTGCTGAAAGGCACGGAAGTGGAGCCGGCATGGCACTGATCATTCTCTCCATCAGCTTCTTCGGCCTGCTGGTCCTTGGCGTGCCGGTGGCGTTCTCGATCGGCCTGTCGGCGGTCATCACCATCCTGTACGAGGGCCTGCCGCTGGCCGTGGTGTTCCAGCAGATGACCTCGGGCATGAACGCGTTCTCGTTCCTGGCCATCCCGTTCTTCATCTTCGCCGGCGAGCTGATGCTGTACGGCGGCATCGCGGACCGCATCGTCAACTTCGCCAAGTCGATGGCCGGCCATGTGCGCGGCGGGCTGGGCATGTCGAACGTGCTGGCGTGCACGCTGTTCGGGGGCGTCTCCGGCTCGCCGGTGGCCGATGTGTCGGCCATGGGCGCGGTGATGATCCCGATGATGAAGCGCGAGGGCTACCACGCCGACTACGCGGTCAACGTGACCACGCACGCGGCGCTGGTCGGCGCGCTGATGCCGACCAGCCACAACATGATCATCTACACGCTGGCGGCGGGCGGGAAGGTGTCGATTGCCGCGCTGATCCTGGCCGGCGTGCTGCCGGCGCTGATCCTGACGATCTGCAACCTGGCCGCCGCCTACTTCGTGGCGCGCAGCCGGGGCTATCCGGCGGGCAAGTTCCCGGGCTGGGACATCGTCGGCCACTCGCTGGCGGCGGCGCTGCCCGGGCTGTTCGTGGTGGTGCTGATCCTGGTGGGCATCCTGTCGGGCGTGTTCACGGCGACGGAGTCGGCGGCGGTGGCGGTGCTCTACGCGCTGGCGCTGACTGTGCTGGTCTACCGCTCGCTGACGCGCGAGCAGTTCGTCAAGGCCGCGGCCAAGGCGGTCAAGACCACCGGCGTGGTGCTGCTGCTCATCGGCATTTCCGGCACCTTCGGCTACCTGATCAGCCTCTATGGCGTGGCCGAGCTGACCGGGCAGTTCCTGAGTTCGCTGTCCACCAGTCCGTGGATGATCTTCCTGATGGTGAACGTGATGCTGTTCATCCTCGGCACCTTCCTGGACATGGCCGCGACCATCCTGATCTGCACGCCGATCTTCCTGCCCATCTGCCAGCACTTCGGCATGGGTCCGGTGCAGTTCGGCATGATGATGCTGATCAACTGCGCGCTGGGGCTGAACACGCCGCCGGTTGGCACGACGCAGTTCGTCGGCTGCGCCATCGGCGGGGTGTCGGTGGGGCAGGTGATGAAGACGATCTGGCCGTTCTACGGGGCGCTGCTGGCGGCCCTGCTGATGGTCACCTACGTGCCGGCGTTCTCGATGTGGCTGCCGGACCTGCTGCTGAAGTGAGCGGCTGGCTGACCCCCGGCGCACTGCACACCGTGCGCGCGGGCGCCCACGTCCTGACCGTGGCGCCCGCCGCCGGTGGCCGCATGGCCGCGCTGACCACCATGCGCGCCGATGGCACCGCCATCGACTGGCTCGCACCCATGCCGGCCGAGGCGCTGCGCGAGGGCTTCGAGGCCCGCGCCTGGCCCAAGGCCGGCAGCTATCCGCTGCTGCCGTATTCGAACCGCATCCGCGATGGCCGCTTCCGCTGGCAGGGGCGCGAGGTCCAGTTGCCGCCGCATCCGGGCCAGCCGCACGCGATGCATGGCTTCGGGCACGTCCGGCCGTGGCAGGTGGTGGAATCTCAGGAAAATGCGATCACGCTGGCGCTCCAGCATCCGCCCGGCACCGACTGGCCCTGGGCCGTGCTGGCGCGGCAGTCGCTGGTGCTGGACGAGGCGGGCCTCGCCGCCGCGCTCGACATCCGAAACGTGGGGGATACGCCGATGCCGGTGGGCGGCGGCTTCCATCCGTTCTTCGCCCGGCCGCCCGGTCTGCGTATCCAGTTCGATGCGGCCCACGTCTGGCCGGCGGACGGCGGCGGGGTGGCCACGGGCCGTGCGGCCATCGGGCGGCGCGAGGCCTTCCTGCGCGAGCGTCATCTGCCCGATGCGGATCTCTCCGTCTACTACAGCGGCTGGAAGCGCCAGGCCACACTGCGACGCGCGGACGGCGCCACGCTGACCCTGCGCGCCGCCGAGCCGCTCGAGCATCTGATCCTCCATGCGCCCGGCGGGTGCGACTTCGTCTGCCTGGAGCCGGTCTCGCACGTGGCTGACGCCGTCAACCTGTGCGCCCGGGGCTGGGAGGGCACCGGCCTGCGCGCGCTGGCGCCCGGGGAGTCGGTCACGTTCCGCATGCAGTGGCTCATCGAGGTGCCGCGCTGATATGCAAACAGGGCGCCGGAGCGCCCTGTCTTGTCCTGCATCCCCCTATATATAGAGAGGGACTGGCTTACGCCTTGCCTTCGGCTTCCCGGTGGGCGCGCGTGATGCGGTCCACCTCGTTCTTCGAGCCGAGCACCACCGACACGCGCTGGTGCAGCTGCGTCGGCTGCACGTCCAGGATGCGGTCGTGGCCGTTCGTGGCCGCGCCGCCGGCCTGTTCGACCAGGAACGCCATCGGGTTGGCCTCGTACATCAGACGCAGCTTGCCCGGCTTCTCCGGCTCGCGCTTGTCCCACGGATAGAGGAACACGCCGCCGCGGGTCAGGATGCGGTGCACATCGGCCACCATCGACGCCACCCAGCGCATATTGAAGTTCTTGCCGCGCGGGCCTTCCTCGCCGGCCAGGCATTCGTCGATGTACTCGCGCACGGGCGGGGCCCAGTGACGCATGTTCGACATATTGATCGCAAATTCCTTGGTGTCTTCGGGAATCTGCACGTCCGACTGGGTCAGCACGAAGCTGCCAGCCTCGCGGTCCAGCGTGAACATGTGCACGCCGTTGCCGACCGTCAGCACCAGCGTCGTCTGCGGGCCGTACACGGCATAGCCGGCCGCCACCTGATGCGTGCCTGGCTGCAGGAAGTCCTGCTCGGTCACGGTCTGGCCCGGCTTGGGCATGTGCAGTACCGAGAAGATCGTGCCGATCGACACGTTCACGTCGATATTCGACGAGCCGTCGAGCGGATCGAACAGCAGCAGGTACTCACCCTTCGGATAGCGGTTCGGGATCTCGTAGAACGAGTCCATTTCCTCCGAGGCCATCGCCGCCAGGTGGCCGCCCCACTCGTTGGCGTCGAGCAGCACTTCATTGGCGATGACGTCCAGCTTCTGCTGGGTCTCGCCCTGCACGTTGCCGGTGCCGGCCGAGCCGAGCACGCCCGCGAGGGCGCCCTTGCTCACGGCGTTGGAAATGGCCTTGCAGGCGCGCGCCACCACCTCGATCAGCAGCCGGAGCTCCGGCTGGATCGTGTTGTGCTTGCGCTGCTCCTCGACCAGATAGCGGGTGAGGCTGATGCGTGTCATGTGGTTCTCCTTCGATGGCCGCAATTCTACATGTCTGCCGCTACGGACATGGCAGTTTTACGAATGGTTGCCGCTCCGTCCTCACCCCCGGGGTCAGGCAGCCAGCGACTTGCCGACGATCTCCCGCACGTCGCGCGAGAGCGTCTGGCACGCCGCCACGCGCTCCAGCGCGGCGCGCATGCGGTCCCGCAGCGGCAGCGCGTATTTCTGCCAGCGATCCATCACCCGCGCCAGCCGGGCGGCCACCTGCGGGTTGATGGCGTCCAGCGCCAGCACCTGATCGGCCCAGAATTCGTAGCCGGAGCCGTCCTCGGCATGGAACTGCGCCGGGTTACCCGAGCAGAAGCTGAAGATCAGCGAGCGCGCCCGATTCGGGTTGCGCAGGTTGAAGGCGGGATGGTCCATCAGCGCGCGCACGGTGTCGATGGTGCGCTTGCCGGCGTGCGGGCCCACGTCGCCACGCTGCATGCCCTGGAGCGAGAACCATTTGTCGATGACCAGCGCATCCTGCTCGAAGCGCTGGTAGAAGTCCGCCAGCGCGTGCTCGCGGCCCGGCGCGAAGCTGTTGACCAGCGCCGAGAGCGCCGCGGCGCGGTCGGTCATGTTGTCGGCCTGCTGGTAGTGGGTGTCGGCCAGCGCCTGCATGGCGGCGTCGCCGCTGTCGGCCAGATAGCCAAGCGCGAGGTTGCGCAGCGCGCGGCGGGCCATCGCGTCCGCATCGGGGCTGTACGGCCCCGGAGTGGCGTTGGCTTCATATGCGGCCAGCCACTCGCGTTGCAGCGCGCTGGCCAGGCCTTCGCGCATGAACAGGCGGGCATGGTGGATCGCGGCCGGGTCGGCCACGCCCATCCGCTCGGCCAGATAGGCTTCGGCGGGCAGCATCAGCGCCTGCTCGCGGAACGCCGGGCTCAGCGAGCCGTCCGTCAGCACAGCGCGGAAGGCGGCCACCAGCGCCGGATCGAGCTTCAGTTCGCGGCCGGCCTGCACCTCGCCCACCAGTTTCAGCAGCGCGCGCGTGGCCAGGCGCTGGCCGGCTTCCCAGCGGTTGAAGGCGTCGCTGTCGTGGGCCAGCAGGAAGGTCAGTTCGGCATCGGAATATTCATAGTCGACGATGACCGGCGCCGAGAAGTCGCGCAGCAGCGAGGGCAGGGGCGCCTTGTCGCCGCGCGGCAGCCCGGTGAAGCGGAAGGTCTGCTCGGCCTGCGTGAAGTCGAGCACGCGGGTGGTGCCACGCGGGGTGGCTTCCCCGGCGGACTCGCCTTCGAGGTGCAGCGGCAGGTCGGCGCCATCGGCCCCGATCAGGCCCACCGCGAACGGGACGTGGAACGGCTGCTTCTCGGGCGTGCCCGCGCGGGTCTCGATGCCGACCTTGGGGCAGCGCTGGGTCAGCGTCAGCGCCAGCGTGCCGGCGGCGCCGTCCCACGCGGTCTTCACGCTGACCACCGGCGTGCCGGCCTGGCTGTACCAGAGCCCGAACTGGGTCAGGTCGCGACCGTTGGCGTCGGCCATGGCGGCGCGGAAGTCGTCGCAGGCCACGGCCTGGCCGTCATGGCGCTGGAAGTACAGGTCCATGCCCTTGCGGAAGCCGTCGCGGCCCAGCAGGGTCTGGTACATCCGCACGACTTCGGCGCCTTTCTCGTAGACCGTGACGGTGTAGAAGTTGTTGATTTCCTCGTAGCTGTCCGGGCGCACCGGGTGGGCCATCGGGCCGGCATCCTCGGGGAACTGCACCTGGCGCAGCACGCGGACGTCCTCGATCCGCTTCACCGCGCGGCCGGATTCGGAGCCCATCATGTCCGCCGAGAACTCCTGGTCGCGGAACACCGTCAACCCTTCCTTGAGCGAGAGCTGGAACCAGTCGCGGCAGGTCACGCGGTTGCCGGTCCAGTTGTGGAAGTACTCGTGCCCCACCACCGACTCGATATTGGCGAAGTCCACGTCCGTGGCCGTCTGCGCATTGGCGAGCACGTACTTCGTATTGAAGATGTTCAGGCCCTTGTTCTCCATCGCGCCCATGTTGAAGTCGCTCACGGCGACGATCATGAAGCGGTCGAGATCGAGTTCCAGGCCGAAGCGGCGCTCGTCCCAGCGGATGGCATGGATCAGGGAGTCCATGGCGTGGCGGGTCTTGTCGAGGTCCTGCGGCTCCACCCAGACCTGCAGCAGCTTTTCCTTGCCCGATGCGGAGGTGATGCGTTCCTCGATGCAGGCCAGCTTGCCGGCCACCAGCGCGAACAGGTAGGACGGCTTGCGGAACGGGTCTTCCCAGACGGCCTCGTGCCGGCCATCGGGCAAGGCGCGCTCGGACAGCAGGTTGCCGTTGGAGAGCAGCACCGGACTGGCGGCGCGGTCGGCGCGCAGCGTGACGCGGTAGGTCGCCATCACGTCGGGGCGATCGAGGAAATAGGTGATGCGGCGGAAGCCTTCGGCTTCGCACTGGGTGAAGAAGTTGCCGTTGGAGACGTAGAGGCCGGACAGCGTGGTGTTCGCCGCCGGATTGCAGGCAGTGGTAATGACGAGCGTGCCTTGCGCCGGCAGGCCGGTCAGCGTGAGCGTGCCGGCGTCTTCCTTCGTGCTGGCGAACGGCTGGCCGTCGAGGGTCACGCCGAGCAGTTCCAGCGCTTCGCCGACCATGACCAGCGGGGCGTCGCCGGCCGCGCCGGGCGCGCGCTGGAAGGTCAGCGTGCTGGCGACGACGGTGCGTTGCGGGTCCAGCTCCAGCACCAGGTCGACGTGGTCGATGGCGAAGGCGGGCGGAGTATAGTCCTTGCGATAGACGGTAACGGGCGTATCGGTGCGCAGCATGGGGAATCCTGTCTTCGGAGTGACCGGGGGCGGGCGCCACGGCGGGTGGCGGTGCGGAGGTTCCGCGGAAGTCCCCATTGTAGCCAAGGGCGGCGGGGAATTCCGGGAGAGCGCCCGTGTCTGAAGTCTGGTAGGACGAACGAACAAGAACGAGGTATCGCGATGTGGAATGCCGTGGCAGGGATGGGTCGACGGGCCGTGGTGGCGCTTGGAGCGCTGGGGGTATTGGGTTTGGCTGGCTGCGCCAGCACGGTGACCACCGAGGTCACCGCCTTCCGGCAGGCCGGGTGGCAAAACGACGCGCCGCGCACCTACGCCTTCGAGCGTGCGCCGATGCCGGCGCCGGCAGGGCAGGCCGGGCAACCCGCCGCCCAGCAGCCGCAGGCCCAGCAGTTCTCCGCGCAGGACTCCCAGCTCGAATATGAGACCTACCAGGCGTGGCTGGCCGACGCGCTGGCCGGCGTGGGCTTCGAGCAGAAGCCGCCGGCGCAGGCGCGCTACCTCGTCAGCATGGACTACGGCGCCGTGCCCGGCATGGTGCGCGTGGCCGAAACCTACTATTCCGATCCTTGGTACGGCCCGTGGGGACCGTACTGGGGGCCGTACGGCGGCTACTACCGGCCCTATGGCCCGTGGGGATGGGGGCCGGGTTATCCGGGCTACTGGCCGCCGCAGACCGTGGTGCGCGACGTGCCGGTGACGTTCTCCAGCCTGCGCATCTTCTTCAAGGACGCCGCGAGCGGCAAGCGCGTGTACCAGATCACGGCGCGCAACACCACCGAGGGCGGCAGCCTGGCGGGCGTGATGCCGTACATGATCCGCAGCGCGCTGACCGAATTCCCGTCCGAGAGCGGCCGGCCCCGGCGCGTGACGCTGGAAGTCGACAAGGACAAGAAGTAATCCCCGGCGCGGCGCATGGGACGCGCGCTGGTTCATCCATAAGACAAGGCGATTGCCTACCGTGCGGTAAAAGGAGTTTTGCGCGTGAATCGCGCAAAAACCCCCGCCAGCACGCGGCAAAGCGCAACCAGCCGCGAAATGGCTGGGCTAGAATGGCTCCTCGATTTTTTCCGGTACGAGCAAATGAGCAGCAAGACAAGCGGTGATGCACCGCAACATGCCCCCAATAGCCCTGAAGCGCAGTTGCGTCTCGCCGCGCTGGAATATCACCGCAGCCCGACCAAGGGCAAGATCCAGGTAACCGCCACCAAGGCGCTGTCCAACCAGCGCGACCTGTCGCTGGCCTACTCGCCGGGCGTGGCCTACGCCTGCGAGGAGATCGCCAAGGATCCGTCGATGGCCGCCGAGTACACCTCGCGCGCCAACCTCGTGGCCGTGATCACCAACGGTACCGCCGTGCTGGGCCTGGGCGACATCGGCCCGCTGGCCGGCAAGCCGGTGATGGAAGGCAAGGGCTGCCTGTTCAAGAAGTTCGCCGGCATCGACGTGTTCGACATCGAACTCGATGCCCGCGACCCGGACAAGATCGTCGAGATCGTCGCCGCGCTGGAGCCCACGCTCGGCGGTGTGAACCTCGAGGACATCAAGGCGCCCGAGTGCTTCTATATCGAGAAGAAGCTGCGCGAGCGCATGAACATCCCCGTCTTCCACGACGACCAGCACGGTACGGCCATCATCTCGGCCGCGGCGCTGCTGAACGGCCTGAAGGTGGTGGGCAAGGAAATCGGCAGCGTGAAGGTGGCCGTGTCGGGCGCCGGCGCCGCTGCCATCGCCTGCCTGGACACCATGGTGAGCCTGGGCCTGAAGCGCGAGAACATCTCCGTGGTGGACTCGAAGGGCGTGATCTATGTGGGCCGCGACGCCAACATGGAAGTCAACAAGGCCCGCTACGCGCAGGACACGTCCAACCGCACGCTGGCCGACATCGTCAACAACGCCGATGTGTTCCTGGGCTGCTCCACCGCCGGCGTGCTGACCGGCGAGATGGTCAAGACCATGGCCAACAAGCCCATCATCCTGGCGCTGGCGAACCCGGAACCGGAAATCCGCCCGGAAGTGGCCAAGGCCGCGCGCCCGGACTGCATTATCGCGACGGGCCGGTCGGACTATCCGAACCAGGTCAACAACGTGCTGTGCTTCCCGTACATCTTCCGTGGCGCGCTGGACTGCGGCGCGACGAAGATCACCGAGGAAATGAAGCTGGCCTGCGTAAAGGCGATTGCCGAGCTGGCCGAAGCCGAGCTGAACGACGCCGTGGCCGCCGCCTACGGTGGCCGTGAGCTGAAGTTCGGCCCGGACTACATCATCCCGACGCCGTTCGACCAGCGCCTGATCGAGAAGATCGCGCCGGCCGTGGCGAAGGCCGCCGAGGAATCGGGCGTGGCCACGCGTCCGATCCAGGACCTGGAAGCCTATCGCCAGCAACTGACGCACTACGTCTACCACACCGGCCTGATCATGAAGCCGGTGTTCTCGGCCGCCAAGGCTGCGCCGAAGCGCGTGGCCTACGCCGAGGGCGAGGAAGAGCGCGTGCTGCGCGCCGTGCAGGGCGTGGTGGACGAGGGCCTGGCCAAGCCGATCCTGATCGGCCGTCCGCACGTGATCCAGATGCGCATCGAGAAGGCCGGCCTGCGCCTGCGCCCGGGCGTGGACTTCGAGCTGATCAACCCCGAGGATGATCCGCGCTACCGCGCCTATCACGAGGCCTACCACACGCTGCGCGGCCGCGATGGCGTGACGCCGGACATGGCCAAGGTGGCGCTGCGCCGCTCGAACACGCTGATCGGCACCATGCTGATGCATATGGGCGATGCCGATGCACTGCTGTGCGGCACCGTGGGCCGCTTCGAAGCCCACCTGGAGCACGTGCGCGACGTGATCGGCCTGGCGCCGGGCGCCAAGGTGTTCGCCGCGATGAACGCGCTGATGCTCGAGAAGTACACGCTGTTCATCACCGACACGTTCGTGAACGACGACCCGAGCGCCGAGGAACTGGCCGCCATCACGCAACTGGCCGCCGAGGAAATCCAGCGTTTCGGCCTGCACCCGAAGGTGGCGATGATGTCGCACTCGATGTTCGGCTCGTCGAACCGCCCGTCGGCACGCAAGATGCGCGACGCCGCCGCGATCCTGGCCAAGGTGGCGCCGCAACTGGAAGTGGAAGGCGAGATGCAGGGTGATGCCGCCCTGGTCGAGGACGTGCGCCGTCACTTCCTGCCGAACACCAAGCTGGCCGGCAGCGCCAACCTGCTGGTCATGCCGACGCTGGATGCCGCCAACATCGCCTTCAACCTGCTCAAGATCACGGGCGGACAGGGCGTGACGGTGGGCCCGATCCTGCTGGGCGCGGCCAAGCCGGTGCACATCCTGAACCCGCAGGCCACCACGCGGCGTATCATCAACATGACGGCCGTGGCCGTCGCGGAGTCGAGCGCGGTGCGCTAAGCCGCGCTACCTGCCGAAACCGCCGGTACCAAAGAAAAACCGGGCCTGAGGAAACTCAGGCCCGGTTTTTTCATGTCGGTGCGCTGGCAGCGTCTGCCGGGGTTGCCAGCGCGTCGGCGGGGCGATTGCACTATTGCAGCACGTTGTACTGCTCCCGCATTACCACGATGATCGAGCGTGCCGCTGCCATGCGATGGGACAGGTCGTCGAAGGTATCCTCGCGAAAATCAACCTCAGCGCTCCAGTTGCAACCCGTATGGTCCGGCTGGTGCACGCGCATCGCGTGAAGTTCCGCCTCGCCGCATTCAGGGTTGTTGTCCAGGCACTGGCTCAGGATAGCCATCAATTCCGACCGGGTCTTCGCATAGCGCCTCATGAGTCACCTCTTTGGTTCGCCGCGGGATTCGCGCTGGTTCGTGGTCCGGCCCACAGTCCGGACAATTAATCTATGCAGCGGGCGGGGCAGTCGCCAATTGAATCCGCCTATGGAGCGCCGGCTTCCGATCCTGGCATCTATCCCGCAGCGCAGCAATCGCCGCCGTCCTGGCCATCCGCTGCGCTAGAACGCGATCCCCATCGACACCACCACCACCTGCGCCGACGAAGCAGGATTGAACCAGTACACGCCCGCGGTGACCCGCTTGAACGTCACCTGCGCAAACGGACCGCGTTGAATGTCGCGATCCGACTGATAGGCGCGCGTCCGCTGCACCGCCAGGCCGAGCCGGAGCCAGTCCGCCGGCCGATAGGCGAGTTCGCTCCACGCGTAGACGTAGCTCGATTCGCGCTCGCGCTGGTCATGCACGTATTCGATCTCGATGTAGTAATCGAACTTCCGCCAGGCAAGACTGGCCTCCAGGCCGCCGATCGGGCCTCGGACGTCGCCGCCGACCCAGCCCACGATCGGCGTAGCGGAGTAGGTGAGGGCTTCGCCGCCGGCGAACGTCCACCCGACGAAGGCCGACATTGCGCGTCGCGCCTCGTAGTTGACCCGCGTCTCCAGACGCAGCGCGCCAACATTCGCGCCGACGATGCCGGTCACATACTGCTCGCCATGACGCGGTATGTTCCAGTAGGCCGTGGCGGCGAGGCTTTTCTCCGGGCCGCCGGCTTCCTTCTCGTTTTCCCCCGCTTCGGCATGCGCGTCCTGGCAGGCCATGGCGATTGCCATTGCCATGCCGACGCCGCCGACGCCGCCGACTATCGCCCGGCATCGGGGGCCCATGTCAGCCACCCAGTGCGATGACCGCCATGGTCAGCGCCAGACCCAACGCCAGCATGCCGATGCCAGCGCGTATGGCGCCAAAGCCTGCATAGTGCCCGAGCGCCATGCCACCCACGAACAGCATGATCATCGAGAGCGCGCGTGAGATCAGCAGCGCAAGCGGCACGTGGTCGATCAGAACGAATGGCAGTGCCACCGGGAACGTCGACAGCACGACGATGAAGAAAATGCGCACCGCGCCAAGCCAGTCGGCGGCGTCGAGGGCGGGGCGCGACGGCAGGGTGGTCGCGCCGGCCAGCCGGGTGCGGATGGCTTCGAGTTCGGCGTCGTCGACCAGCGTCCTCATCACCGGCGGCAGCGTGTCGCGGATGATCCGCACGGCTTCCGCGGGATCGGCGGCGTGCTGCACCGCCAGCGCCAGCTTGATCCGCTGGCCGCGGTTGGCCAGCGTCCGCACGAGGAACATGACCGCGTCGACGAGCCCCCAGGCAAGGTTGCAGCCCAAGGCCGCGCGTAGCATCAGGTGCCCTGCGTCTGGACCGACCGAAGTGGAGACGGCGCCCACAAACGTCAGGGCCATGAACAGTCCAAACAACATCTCTGACACGCGATCGACGACATCGAGCACGGGCTCGCGTGTTTCCGCTGCGTTCTCGATGGCGATCTGATTCGGATTCATGAGGCGTCGTTCCTCGCAAAGTGCCGCCAGCCTGACCTATTTATAGGCGGATTTTTGCAAGGATTCGCTTGGCCGAAAGGCCCGATCGCGCCAATCGCCGCTGGTAGCCGGAATGAGGACGCGATGGGGCGTGCATCATGATGCACCGTCCGTGTGCGGCCCAAAAAAAATGCCGTCCAGCACCTGGCTGGACGGCATCGCCGCCGAAACGGCCTCTTACTGACCGGTGACCCGGATCAGAACTTGTGGCGCATGCCCACGCCAAAGGTATCGCCGTGCTCGAGGCCGGTGATCTTGTCGTAGAAATACGCTGCGTACACGTCGGTGCGCTTCGACAGGTTGTAGTCGTAGGCCACCGCGAACGTGTTGCGCTTGAAGCTGGCCACTTCGTTCAGCGTCTTCACGTAGCCGTACGACGCCAGCACGTTACCCGCGCCCACCGGCACCGAGACGCCGGCCTGGCCGTCCATGTGCTTGATGTCGCCGTTGACGTTGGCGTTGACGTCGCTCTTGATGTACTGGCCCTGCGCGAACACCTTCACGACCTTGAAGTCGTACGACAGGCCGACCTGCACGGCGTTCTGCTTGTCGAAGCCCTGGATGTACGGGCTGTTGGGGCTGCCGGTGGAGCCGGTCAGGTCGCCCGGCGTGCTGTCGAACTTGACCTGCTGGTAGGCCACCGTCGCGGCGAAGTTGCCGGCGAAGTACGTCAGGTTGGCGCCGAACTTGTTCTTGCTGTTGTTGCCGGCCGACTCACCCAGGCTGTAGATGAAGTTGGCGGTCAGGCCGCCGAACGTCGGCGTGGAGTAGACGATCGAGTTGTTCCAGCCCGAATCGCCGATGATGCCCGGATCGTACAGCCGGCCGTTGTTGACCGTGAAGTACGTGTGGAAGATCTGCGGCGAGAACACATACGAGTCGACGAGCGGGTTGAACAGGATCGTCGAGACGAAGTACGGCGTGGTGTTGCGGCCGAGCTTGACCGAGCCGTAGGTGTTGTTCTGCAGGCCGACGTAGGCATTGCGGCTGAACATCGAGTCGCCGTTGAAGCGGCCCATCGAACCGGTGTCGGTGCGGAAGAAGCCGTTCAGGTCGAAGATGGCCTTGGTACCCATGCCCAGGTCCTCGACACCCTTGATCCCCCAGTACGACGTCTGCATGCCGCCCGAATTGGCCACAAAGGCCCGGTCGCCGTTGCCCGGGCTCTTGACGCCACCGACGAACATGTCGGCCTGGCCGTACAGCGTGACGCTGGACTGGGCCATGGCCGCGCCGGAAAAGAGCATGGCGGCGACGGCCGCCAGCTTGATCGCCGGCTTGGACGCCGGCTTGTAGTTGTACTGCTTCTGCATGGTAAAGACCTCCGTGGTTGTGATGCCTGCTCAGAACGTTTCTTGTGTGTGCCGGAACCCTTCTGGGTCTCTCTGGTGTGCCGAACGTTGCTGCCTATCTTTCTCTCTCTCTTCTCCAGTTGCCGCGCGATGGGTGACGCGGCGACTAAGTCGCGGATACTAAGTCGTTCAGCCGGAACTGCGCAATGCGATGAATCTGATTGATGCAACTTTGCAACTCCACCTCGGGCGGGTTTTCGAGGCGGCTTGCAAAAGCGTCGATGATGCCGTGGCGGTCATAGCCGCGAACGGCCAGGATGAACGGGAAGCCGAATTTCTGGTTGTAGGCGGCGTTGAGCGCCTGCAGTCGTTCGAACTCCTCGGCCGTGCATTGGTCGAGTCCCGCGCCGGCCTGCTCGCGCGTGGATTCCGCAGTCAGCTCGCCGCGCACCGCGGCCTTGCCGGCCAGCTCCGGGTGGGCGCGCACCAGCTTGAGTTGGGCGGCCTCGCCCGCGGCATCGACGGCACCGCGCAGCGCAGCGGCCAGCGCGGCGGCATCGGCGAACGGGCGCTGCCGTGCGGCCGTCTCGGCGAACCAGGGCGAATGCTCGTAGATGCCGCCTAGTACTTCGACGAATTCGACCTCGGGCATCGTGTTGAGTTGGGCGAGGGTGTAGGTCGTGCTCATGCCTGGCTCCCGTGCGGATGGGTCTCGATCCAGTGTCGGGCGATGTCCACGCGCCGGCAGATCCATACCTTGTCGTGCGCTTGCACGTAGTCGAGGAAGCGCTGCAGCGCGCGGAAGCGCCCCGGGCGGCCGAGCAGCCGGCAGTGCATGCCGATCGACAGCATCTTGGGACGGTCCTGGCCCTGGGGGTCGCCCTCGGTATAGAGCACGTCGAACGCGTCCTTCAGGTACTGGAAGAACTGGTCGCCCGTGTTGAAGCCCTGCGGCGTGGCGAAGCGCATGTCGTTCGAGTCGAGCGTGTACGGCACCACCAGATGCGGCTTCTTCTTGCCGCCGGTGACTTCCACCTCGGTCCAGAAGGGCAGGTCGTCGCCGTAGTAGTCGGCGTCGTACAGCAGGCCGCCGTGCTCGACCACCAGCCGGCGCGTGTTGGGGCTGTCCCGGCCTGTGTACCAGCCGAGCGGCATTTCGCCAGTCAATTCCTTGATGATTTCCATCCCGATGCGCATGTGCTCGCGCTCGGTGGCTTCGTCGATGTTCTGGTAGTGAATCCAGCGCCAGCCGTGGCAGGCGATCTCGTGGCCCAGCTCGACGAACGCGCGCGTCAGCTCAGGATGGCGCTGGAGCGCCATCGACACGCCGAAGATCGTCAGCGGCAGCTTGCGCTGCTCGAACTCGCGCAGGATGCGCCAGACCCCGGCGCGCGAGCCGTACTCATACACGCCTTCCATGCTCATGTGCCGCTCGGGATAGGCCGCGGCACCGATGATCTCGGACAGGAACTGCTCGGAGCCGGCGTCGCCGTGCAGCACGTTGTTCTCGCCGCCTTCCTCGTAATTGAGCACGAACTGCAGCGCGATGCGCGCGCCGCCCGGCCAGCGGGCGTGCGGCGGGTGGGCGCCGTAGCCGATGAGATCGCGTGGATAGTTATCGTGTGTCATCTCTTATATGTCTGCTTCAGGAGAAATCTGCTGCTCGCATGAGCGAAGGTTTCGATTGTTGTCATCGCCCCTGGCTGAAGCGACTTCACTTACGCAAAGCGCGTGCCAGAGGCGTCTCATGCGAGTCCGGCGTTGTTGACATGTTTTAGCGATGGTTGCGTGCCAAATACCGTCAAGAACTGTCGGACAAAAATGTTGAATACGATTGTTGGATCAGGATTGTCGGGCTCACTCCGTGCCGTGGGAGTTGGCCGCCGCGTTGCGCATGGCCTCGTCGGCGGACTGCATGCCGTTGAAGAACAGGTTCAGCACGACCGCGACGATGGTGCCCAGCACGATGCCGCTGTGCGTGAACGGATCGGTCCACTTGGGCAGGTACTGGAACAGCGTGGGCGAGAGCGTCGGGATCATGCCGAAGCCGATGGAGATCGCCACGATGAACAGGTTGTGCCGGTTGCGCGTGAAGTCGCAGCTACCCAGGATGCGGATGCCCGATGCGGCCACCATGCCGAACATCACGATGCCGGCGCCGCCGAGCACGAACTGGGGCACCGACGCCACGATGTGCGCCATCTTCGGGAACAGGCCGAACGCGATCAGGATCACGCCGCCGGCCGCCGCCACGTAGCGCGAGCGCACGCCGGTCACGGTGACCAGGCCTACGTTCTGCGAGAACGAGGTGTACGGGAAGGTGTTGAAGATGCCGCCGATCACGGTGCCCAGGCCGTCGGCGCGCAGGCCGGCGGTCAGGTCGTTGCGGCTCAGCTTGCGGCCGGTGATGTCGGAGAGGGCCAGGAACATGCCGGTGGACTCCACCAGCGTGATCAGCATCACGATGCACATCGACAGGATGGCCGTGATCTCGAACGTCGGCATGCCAAAGTGGAACGGCGTGATGACGGCCACGAAGCTGGCGTCGCCCAGGCCCTCGAACGAGACCTTGCCGAACGCGGCCGCCACCACCGTGCCGATCACGATGCCGAGCAGCACCGCGCAGTTGGCGATCAGCCCCCGGCCATAGCGCGAGAGCAGCAGGATCACCAGCAGCACCAGGCCGGCGATGGCCAGGTTGCCGAGGTCGCCGTAGGCGAGGTTGGGCACGTCCTTGACCACGCCGTCGATCACGCTGCGCGTGGTCGGCTGCCCGCCGCCGGCCCAGTTGATGCCCACCCGCATCAGCGACACCCCGATCAGCGTGATCACCGTGCCGGTCACCACGGGCGGAAACAGCCCGAGCATGCGCCCCATCATCGGCGCAATCAGCACGCCGAACACCCCGGAGGCGATCACCGCGCCGTAGATGCCGAGCAGGCCCACGTTGGGGTCGTTGCCGATGGCGATCATCGGCGCCACCGAGGCAAACGTCACGCCCATCATCACGGGCATGCGGATACCGAACTTCCAGAAGCCGATGGCCTGGATCAGCGTGGCGAGCCCGGCCGCGAACAGGTCGGCATTGATCAGGAACGCCAGCTGGTCCTTGGGCAGCTTGAGCGCCCCGCCGACGATGAGGGGCACGGCAACGGTGCCGGCGTACATCACCAGCACGTGTTGCAGGCCCAGCGCCAGCAGGCGCCCGGAGGGCAGCCGCTCGTTGGTGAGGTCCGTGGGGACCGTGGTGCTTGCGGAAGTCATGGGTGTGTCTCCTCTCCTTTGGTTTTGATGGGAACGCGCGCCGGGGTCCATGGCCTCTTGTTGTTATGAGGGTCTCGCGCCGTGCCTCTGGCGGGCGTTGGGGGCGTCGAGATTTGTGGGCCTGGCATCGGCAACAGGGGTGTGCTGTTGTCCGGCGGCGGGAACATCGCGCTAGGTGGAGCGGCCCAGCACGCTGCGAAGATCGAAATTGCCGGGTTCGTCCGGCTGCACGCGGTCCGCGCAGGCGCCAAGGTGGTGCGCCATGCGTGACTGGGCGAGGGCGGCGTCGCCCTGTTCCAGTGCGTCGAGAATGTCGTCGTGTTCGTCGAACGAGCACGCGTTGTGGCCGGGGGCCTCCACGCTGGCGATCATCAGCGTGGTGCGCGAGACCAGCCGGCGCATCATCGTCACCAGCAGGGCATTGCCGGACAGCTCGGCCAGCGCGGTGTGGAATTCAGCCGAGAGCCGGATCCAGCGCGGGCGCTCATGCGTCAGGAAGGCCTGCCGTTCGGACTCCACCATCTTGCGCAGCGGGGCGATCACGGTGCGGACGTTGGGCAGGCTGGCGAGCTTCTCCAGCACGGCGCGCTCGAGCATCTGGCGCAGCTCGAACATGTCGTGCGCCTCGTCGGTGGACGGGCTGGCGATGAACGCGCCCCGGTTCGGTTCGAGGTCGACCATGCCGTCCGCGGCCAGCCGGGAGAGCACCTTGCGCACGGTGTGGCGCGCGGTGGCATAGATCTCGCAAAGCGAATGCTCGGTCAGCTTGGTGCGGGGCGGCAGCCGGTGCTCCATGATCGCGTCGTAGATCTCGTGGTACATGCGCTCCTCCACGGAGCCCTTGCGGGCTGGCTTGTTGTCGGAGGGGGTGGACTGGGCTTCGGCCACGGCGGCAATCAGTTTGAGATTCTTGGACATCCAGGGCACTCGCAAGGGAGACAGAGGGGATGATCGGGAGGCGCAACGATCCTGGCGAGTGGGTATCAAGCCGACATCAGGCGTCTTGATACTGGTCATGTCATCGCGTGGATCTAAAAATTGTTGACAATTATTTGGATATGCAAGCACTATTGTCAACAAAACCTGAGAAGGTTTTCGACAAGTACGGGAAATCCCCGAGTTGTCATCCGGGTTGGGCGGGCGCATTGTCGCCACGCACCAATCCAGCGCCGGGATGCGTTAAATGACGTACCGAGCGGGCATCATTCCCACAAATGGTGCTAGTGAAGGCAGCGGCGCCCCTCACAACCCACACCCGCAAAGGAAGAACAGGATGGGACGCTTGACCACTCACGTTCTCGACACGGCCGCCGGCACGCCCGGCAAGGCGATGTCGGTCACCCTTCATAAAATTGTCGACAATCGCCGCGAGACGCTCAAGCGCCTCGTGACCAACCACGATGGCCGTTGCGACCAGCCGCTGCTGGAAGGCGATGCGCTCGTGGCAGGCGTGTACGAACTCGAGTTCGGCGCCGGCGACTATTTCCGTGCCCAGGGCGTGCAGTTGCCCGAACCGGCATTCCTCGACGTGGTGACGCTGCGCTTTGGCATTGCCGACACCGCTGCGCACTACCACGTGCCCCTGCTGGTGTCGCCGTGGTCGTACTCGACCTACCGCGGCAGCTGAGTACCAGGCGGACGGGAAAAGGAGACAAGTCATGGAAGGTTACATTCTCGACTGGGCCAACATGCTGTTGCGCTGGGTGCACGTCATCACGGCCATCGCGTGGATCGGTTCCTCGTTCTATTTCGTCTGGCTCGACAACAGCCTGACGCCCCCCGGCGATCCGGCCCTGAAGGAGAAGGGCGTCGGCGGCGAACTTTGGGCCGTGCATGGCGGCGGGTTCTACAACCCGCAGAAGTACATGACCGCGCCCAAGTCGCTGCCCGAGAACCTGCATTGGTTCTATTGGGAGTCCTACTCCACGTGGATGACCGGCTTCGGCCTGCTGGTGGTGCTGTACCTGTTCAACGCCAGCACCTACCTGATCGACAAGAACGTGTTCGACATGTCGCCCGGCGCGGCGGTCGGCTTCGCGGTCTCGTACCTGATCATCGGCTGGGTGGTCTACGACTCGATCTGCCGGCTGTTCGGCAAGAGCGACCGCCTGGTGGGCATCCTGGTGGCGGTGTTCGTGGGCGTGGCGGCGTATGCGGCCTGCCACATCTTTTCGGGCCGCGCGGCGTTCCTGCTGACCGGCGCGATGATCGCCACGATCATGAGCGGCAACGTGCTGATCTGGATCATCCCGGGCCAGCGCAAGGTCGTGGCGGCGCTGAAGGCCGGCCAGCCGGTGGACCCGATCCACGGCAAGCGCGGCAAGCAGCGTAGCGTGCACAACACCTACTTCACGCTGCCGGTGCTGTTCGCGATGCTGTCGAACCACTACAGCATGACGTACGCGCACAAGCAGAACTGGCTGGTGCTGATCCTGATCATGCTGGCCGGCGTGCTGATCCGCCAGTTCTTCATCCTGAAGCACAAGGGCAAGATCAACGTGGCGTGGCCGGCTGCCGGCGTGGCGCTGCTGGGTGTGGTGGCGGTGATGATTGCGCCGCAGCCGCGTCCGCAAGTGGCCAGCAACGCCGCGGGCGACGCCGCCAACGCGGTGAGCTTCGCCAAGGTGCAGGAAATCGTGAACGCCCGCTGCGTGCAGTGCCACGCGGAGGCGCCCAAGATGATGCCGACTGCCGCCAAGGGCATCAAGCTCGATACCGTCGACGAAATCAAGGCGCATGCGCAGCTGATCTACCAGCAGGCGGTGCAGCAGAAGGCCATGCCGCTGGGCAACGTCACGCAGATCACGGAAGACGAGCGCGCGCTGCTGGGCCAGTGGTTCGAGGGCGGCGCGAAGACCACCAACTGAATTTGACCGGGCATCGGTGATCGACGGTCCGGGGCTGTGCAGTCCCGGCGGCCGGCAGTACCGGACCGGCGAGGGTTTGAACGGGGCGCAAGCCCCGTTTTTTTATAGCGCGACGACTCTGGCTTGTCTCAGTGGCCGCCGACGTTGAACAGCGCCAGCAAGCCGAGCACAAGGAAGATCACCGCGGCGATCTTGTGCACGAGGGCGATCGGCATCCGGTTGGCGAAACGGTCGCCGAGCAGCACGGCGGGCGCGTTGGCCAGCATCATGCCGAACGTGGTGCCTGCCACGACGGCCAGCACTTCGCCATGGAAGCGTGCTGCCAGGGCCACAGTGGCGATCTGCGTCTTGTCGCCCATTTCGGCGAAGAAGAAGGCGACGATCGTGGTGCCGAGGATGCTCAGGGCACCGTTGGCCGGCTTGGCTTCCTCTGCCTCGTCGAGCTTGTCCGGAATCAGCATCCAGCCGGCCATGGCGATAAAGCCGAGGCCGAGGATCCAGCGCAGCAGGTTGGCGCCGAGCACCTGCGTGATCCAGCCGCCGAGCGCGCCGGCGAAGCCATGGTTGACGAGGGTGGCGATCAGGATGCCGGCGATGATCGGCAGGGGTTTGCGATAGCGTGCGGCCAGCACGAGCGACAGCAATTGCGTCTTGTCGCCCACTTCTGCGAGCGCGACGATACCTGTGGAGACGAGGAACGATTCCATTCTTATAGGATTGATACCGGGCCGCACACGCATCGCGAGATGCCAATGACGCACACCTTTCCCGGCCCGGCCAGAAAGGTATGGTCATCGGTCTCGCCAGGCGTTGGACATAGGAGTCAGGCACGAAGCCCGCTCGGGTCCTGCGCTGCGTACGCCATAACCGTTGATGCTGGACACCACGGTCAAGTCTGTTGACGTACGCCCCTGTCTGCCGTGTGCCGCATTGCGCGGCGCGGTGAGACGAGGGCGGCTACTCCCCAATGGAAGTCGTAATTGTACTAAAAGGCGGCGGACACTGTCCACCGCCTTTGGCATGGCTGTTGGGAAATGCGGGTCAGGTCAGACCGGCACGGGCGAGTTGTCGCTGGTCTGGCGGCCGCGGAAGTCGGTCCAGCACAGGGCCTTGAAGTCGTACAGCTTGCAGCGGCGCGCCGTGCGGAAGTACCAGCGCCACGAGAAGTTCTCGATGATGATGCGGCCCGGCAGCGCATGCTCCAGCAGGGCCTGGGCGCGCTTGAGCCGGTACAGCGGCACGCTCATGTCCACGTGGTGCGCGGTGTGCTCCATGATGTGGTGGAGCGCGGCGCCGATGCCGAAGCGGAAGCGCAGGTGCACGGTGGTCGAGACGAACGGCTGGGCCTTGGCCCACATCGGCTTGGTGTCGTACCACGCCACGCTCGTGTGCGTGTGGTGGACATACAGCACGAAGCCCACGGTCAGGTTCCAGATCAGGAAGGGCAGCACGAAGCCGGCGCCGACCAGCCCCAGGACCGACTGGTCCGTGGCCACGGCCAGCCAGGCCAGCGCACCGATCCAGATGGCGCCGAAGGTGGCCACCAGCGTGCAGTCCCACATGAAGATCGCGCGGCGCGTGGCCATCTGGCGCTTGCTCGGGAAGAACAGCTTGAACCACCAGATCTCGATCAGGTAATAGAGTCCGGCGCCGAAGCCATTGCGGTAGACCCGCTCCATCACCCGGCGCCAGCGCGGCAGCGCGCGGAATTCCTCGAGCGAGTAGGGCGCCCAGACGAAGTCGAAGCCCTTGAGGTTGGTGTACCCATGGTGGACCACGTTGTGGCCGACTTCCCACAGGCTGTAGGGCGTGAGCGACGGCAGGAACGTCAGCCGGCCGAGCCATTTGTTCAGGCCACGGCGGTCCGTCAGGCTCTGGTGGCAGGCATCGTGGCCGATGATGAACAGCCGGGCGATCACCAGACCCAGCAGCACGCCGAGGCCGAGCTTGGCCCACCACTGCGGCGCCAGGACCACGCCGGCCAGCACCGCGGCGAAGATCGCGTAGTCGAGCGCGAACAGCGTCAGCGCGCGTGCCACGCTGCGCTCGCCGAGCGGAATCAGCCAGCCACGGATGGTCTTGCGGTTAGGGAAGGGGGCCTCGAAGGCGATGGGTTCCGGCAGGGGAACGCCGGCGAGCTTGCGGGGCGGGTGGGCAGGGTGGGAAGCCGGCTCAGCAGTCTGGGCCGGCGATACATCCAGAGATCGGGCAGTCATGTCAGTCTTTTTGGGTCTGTCTTGGCGCACCCGATAGCCGGGGGCGGGCAATCCGACAGCCTAGAAGGCTTTGATGACGGTTGTGTTGATGCTGGTCAAGGCGGACGGGCGACAACACGTATTTGCCTGCCGTCCGTCGCCCAAAAGCGATCAACCCGCCAGTTCCCGCGTGGCTTCGCCCATGATGTAGACGTTGTCCACTACGCGGTCGTCGCCGAGCATGGCGAAGGCGAACAACTGCTCTTCGAGCGTCTCGGAGCGGCTGCTGCGGCGGGCGATCAGCGGCGTGGCCTCGGGGTCCAGCACCAGGAAATCGGCCTCGCAGCCCACGGAGAAGCTGCCGATGCGGTCCGCCCAGCCCAGCGCCTCGGCCGCGCCGCGCGTGGCCAGGTAGAACATGCGCAGGGCGGTCAGGTGGTAGCCGCCCATGCGCGCCACCTTGTGTGCCGCGTTCATGGTGCGGAACATCGAGAACGAGGTGCCGCCACCCACGTCGGTGGCCAGTGTCACGTTCAGGCGGTGGGCATCGGACTGGTGGAAGTCATAGAAGCCGCTGCCCAGGAACAGGTTCGAGGTGGGGCAGTGCGCCACGGCGGCGCCGCTGTCGGCCAGCCGGCGGCGGTCGTCCTGGTCGAGGTAGATCGCGTGGCCGTAGAACGCGCCGGGGCGCAACAGGCTGTAGCGGTCGTACACGTCCAGGTAGCTGCGGGCGTCGGGGAACAGCTCGGCCACCCATTTCACCTCGTCGCGGTTCTCGGCCACGTGGGTCTGGATGAAGGCGTCCGGATGCGCGCGCGCCAGTTCGCCGCAGGCGGCCAGTTGCGCCTCGGTGGAGGTCGGCGCGAAGCGCGGCGTGATCGCGTAGGCGAGCCGGCCCTTGTTGTGCCACTTCGAGATCAGGTCGGCGGAGTCCCGCGCGCCGCTCTCGGCCGTGTCGCGCAGGAATTCGGGGCAGTTGCGGTCCATCATCACCTTGCCCGTGATCATGCGCAGGTTGCGGTCCTGGCTCGCGGCGAACAGGGCGTCGGCGGAGGTGGCGTGCACCGTGCTCCAGACCATCGCCGTGGTGGTGCCGTTGCGCAGCAGTTCGTCGGCGAAGAACTCGGCCACGGCCCGCGCGTAGGCGGGCTCGCTGAAGCGGCGTTCCTCGGGGAAGGTGTAGGTGTCGAGCCAGTGCAGCAGGCCCGGCGACGGCGACGCGATGATGTCGGTCTGCGGATAGTGCACGTGCGTGTCGATGAACCCCGGCACGAGCAGCTTGCCGCGATGGTCGACCACCTCGGCACCGGCCGGGATGTCGCGCGCCAGGTCCTCGTACAGCCCCACGGCGGCGATGCGGCCGTCCGTGACGAGCATCAGGCCATCTTCCCAATATTGATACGCCTCCTCATGGAACTGCGGATCGCGCAGGAAGTGGAGGATGCGGCCGCGAATGGCGCGGGTCGTGGCGGGATTGGGGGAAGTGGTGGTCATCTTCTCGTCTCAGGGGCGGCCGGACCTGGGGGTCCGGCGTCTTGTTTATGCGCCCGGTCAGGTCGTGGGAGCCGTCGCGGGCGGGTTCTCGGGCGTGGCGGACCAGAAATGGTCCACCTCGGCCAGGTAGTCGGCCTTCTGCTTGGCGGGCAGGAAGGCCGCTTCGAAGCTGTTGCGGGCCAGCTTGTAGGCGTCGGCGGCGTCCAGCGGCAGCGCGGCGAACGAGGCTTCCCAGTTGGCGTTCATGTAGCCGCCGAAATAGGCTGGATCGTCCGAATGCAGCGTCACGGCCACGCCGGCATCGAGCAGGCGCTTCATCGGATGGTCGCGCAGGTCGGGGTAGACCATCAGCTTCTGGTTCGACAGCGGGCATACCGTCAGCGCGATGCGCTCGCGCGCCAGCCGCTGCACCAGGGCCTCGTCCTCGACGGCGCGCACGCCATGGTCGATCCGCTCCACACCGAGGATGTCGAGCGCATTGATCACGTACTGCGGCGGGCCCTCCTCGCCGGCATGGGCCACGCGATGCAGGCCGAGCGCCTTGGCGCGGGCGAACACGCGCGCGAATTTCTCGGGCGGATGGCCCTTTTCGGACGAATCCAGCCCCACGCCGACAAAGCGGTCGCGGTAGGGCAGGGCCGCCTCGAGCGTCTCCAGCGCGGCGTCTTCGGACAGGTGGCGCAGGAAGCAGAGGATCAGGCTGCTGGAGAAGTCGTACTCGGTGCGGGCCTGCGCCAGTGCGTCGGCAATGCCGTCGATGATCACGCCCATCGGCACGCCGCGTTCGGTATGGGTCTGCGGATCGAAGAAGATCTCGGCATGGCGGACGTTGTCGGCGGCGGCGCGCTTGACGTAGTCCATCGTCATGTCGAAGAAGTCTTCCTCGGTCAGCAGCACGCTGGCGCCGGCGTAGTAGATGTCGAGGAAGGACTGGAGATCGGTGAACGCGTAGGCTGCGCGCAGCGCCTCCACGTCAGGGTAGGCCAGCTTGACCCGGTTGCGCTGGGCCAGCCGGAAGATCAGCTCGGGTTCGAGCGTGCCTTCGATATGCACGTGCAGTTCGGCCTTGGGAGTACGGCGGATGCTGTCCGCGAGCGCGGCATCGATGGTCATGGGGCCTCTTTTATGTCTTGGGCGGCTGCCGGATCGCGGCGGCCGAAGTTACGGATGCATCGCTTCCGCCTGGCTGGCGGCCAGCGCCGCAGCGCGCTGGTCGCGCACCTGAAGCAGCTGGGCGACGATGGCTACCGCAATCATAGCCGGTGCCTTGTCCGTAATGCCGGAGACTCCCATGGGACACGTCATTTCCGGGAAGCGGGCCGGGTCGATCCCGTGCTCCGCCATCCGGTGTTCGAACTTCGCGCGCTTGGTTTTCGAGCCGATCAGGCCGAAGTAGGCGTAGTCCGTGCGGCGGAAGATGCGCTCGCAGAGCGCCTGGTCCAGCGCGTGGCTGTGGGTCATGACCAGGAAATACGCGCCGGGCGGGGCCTGGTCGACCACGGCCTCGGGGGTATCGGAAGCCTCGGCCTCGACGTTCTCGGGCAGCCCGCCCGGGAACAGCGTGTCGCGCTCGTCCACCCAATGCACGCGGCAGGGCAGCGTGGCGAGCACCTTGACCAGCGCATGGCCGACGTGGCCGGCGCCGAACAGCACCACGTGCATGTCGTCGGGCACCAGCGTGTCGATCCATCCCCCGTCGGGGCGCAGGGTCACGGACGGCAGCAGCGCGCGGCTCGGCGCCACGGTGACGGGGCCGGCGGCCGGCACGGTCCGCTCCAGCGCCTTGCCACTGGCGAAGGCGGCCTCCACGGCCTCGAGCCAGCCCAAGTCCTCGGCGCCGAGCACCTCGAACGCCAACTGCACCACGCCGCCGCAGCACTGGCCCAGCGACGGGCCGAGCGGAATCCGCTCGATGCGGCGGGCGGCGGTGCCGGCGCCATGGGCACCCTCGGCGGCCATCATCGACCGGGCGATGTCCATCCCGCGCCATTCAAGGTGCCCGCCGCCGATCGTGCCGACCAGATCGCCGGCCGTGACCAGCATGCGGATGCCGGGCTCGCGCGGCGCGGAGCCCTTGACCTCGACGATGGTGACCATCGTCACAGGCACGCCGGCGCGCACCCAGCGGGCGGCGTCGGCGAAGCGGAAGGGTTTGAGCGGGGCGTCCTGCATGATGATGGCCGCCTCAGGCGCGCGCCGCCTGCACCGCTTCCACGGCATCGAGGATGGCCTCGCTCGTGGCCGGGGCGCGCAGCGGCGGGTTGATGCGATAGTCGCCTACCGCCGCGATGGCGTCGCGGATCGCGAAGAACACCGAGAACGGCAGCAGCAGCGGCGGCTCGCCGACGGCCTTCGAGCGGTGGATGCTGTCCTCCACGTTGCTGTTCTGGAACAGCCGCACGTTGAAGTCCTCCGGGCAGTCGTTGATGGTCGGGATCTTGTAGGTGGACGGCGCGTGCGTCATCAGCTTGCCGTTCGGGTTCCACCACAGCTCCTCGGTGGTCAGCCAGCCCATGCCCTGGATGAATGCGCCCTCCACCTGGCCGATGTCGATGGCCGGGTTCAGGGACTTGCCGGCGTCGTGCAGCGCATCGGCGCGCAGCAGCTTCCATTCGCCAGTCAGCGTATCGACGAGCACTTCCGAGCATGCCGCGCCGTAGGCGTAGTAATAGAACGGCCGGCCCTGCAGGGCCTTCTGGTCCCAGTGCAGCTTGGGCGTCGTGTAGAAGCCATCCGACCAGAGCTGCACGCGGGCCACGTAGGCTTCGCGGGCCAGGTCGCCGAAGGACAGGCGCAGCTCGCCGGCCACCACGAGGTCATCGCCGAAGCGCACCGTGTCGGCGTCCACGCCGGCATTGCGCGCCGCGAAGGCGGCCAGCCGCTCGCGGATCTGGCGCGCGGCGTCCTGCGCGGCCTTGCCGTTCAGGTCGGCCCCGGTGGAGGCGGCCGTCGCCGAGGTGTTGGCCACCTTGCTGGTATCGGTGGCGGTCACGCGCACGCGTTCCAGGCGGATGCCCAGCTCGTGCGCCACCACCATCGCCACCTTGGTGTTCAGGCCCTGGCCCATTTCTGTGCCGCCGTGGTTCACCAGTACCGAGCCATCGTTGTACACGTGCACCAGCGCGCCGGCCTGGTTGAAGTGCGCCACGTTGAACGAGATGCCGAACTTCACCGGCGTGATGGCAATGCCCTTCTTGAGCACCGGGCTCGTCGCGTTGAACGTGCGCGTGGCGGCGCGCCGGGCCTGGTACTCGCTTGATGCCACCAGCTCGTCGATCAGCTCGTGGATCACGTTGTCTTCCACGGTCTGGCCGTACGGCGTGACGTTGCGCTCGCCCTTGCCGTAGAAGTTGGCGCGGCGCACGTCCAGCGAGTCCTTGCCGACGTTGCGGGCGATGTTGTCGAGGATGTATTCCACCGCGAACGCGCCCTGCGGGCCGCCGAAGCCACGGAAGGCGGTGTTGCTCTGCGTGTTGGTCTTGCCGCAGTAGCCGTCGATCTGCACGTTCGGCAGCCAGTAGGCATTGTCGAAGTGGCAGATCGCGCGGGTCATCACGGGGCCGGACAGGTCCGCCGAGAAGCCGGCGCGCGACACCATCTCCACCTGCACGCCCTCGATGCGGCCCGCGTCGTCGTGGCCGACCTCGAAGTCGAACACGAAGTCATGGCGCTTGCCGGTGATCATCATGTCGTCGTCGCGGTCCGGACGCAGCTTCACCGGGCACAGCAGCTTCCAGGCCGCCAGCGCGGCGCAGCAGGCGAACATGGCCGACTGCGATTCCTTGCCGCCGAAACCGCCGCCCATGCGCCGGCACTCCACCAGCACCTGGTGCGCGTGCCAGTTGAGCATATGCGCCACGGCGTGCTGCATTTCGGTGGGGTGTTGCGTCGAGCACCAGACGTGCATGCCGTCGTTCTCGCGCGGCGCGGCGTAGGCGATCTGGCCTTCGAGGTAGAACTGCTCCTGCCCGCCGAGCTGGATCTTGCCGGCATCGCGGTGGGTGGCCCCGTCGATGTGCGCGCGCGGCGCGCCACGGGTCAGGTGCATCGGCGGCAGCACATAGCTGCCGGCGGCGTGGGCGGCCTCGGGCGAGAGCAACGGCGGCAGGTCTTCGTAGTCGATCTCGGCCAGGCGGGCGGCGCGGCGCGCGGCGTCGTGCGACGACGCCACCACCACGAAGATCGGCTGGCCGATGAACTGCACCACGTCGCGCGCCAGGATCGGGTCGTCGTGGATGATCGGGCCGCAGTCGTTCACGCCGGGGATGTCGTCCACGGTCAGCACGGCCACCACGCCGGGCGCGGCGCGCACCTTGTCGAGCGACATGGCGCGCAGCCTGGCATGGGCGCGGGCGCTCATGCCCAGCGCGGCGTGCAGCGTGCCGGCCAGCTCGGGGATGTCGTCGGTATAGGTGGCGGTGCCGGCCACGTGCAGGTGGGCGGATTCGTGCGGGCGCGAGATGCCGACTTGCGGCGAGGCTTCGGCGGCCACGCTGGCGTCGAGCAGGAAGGGTTCGGTCTGCTTGTTCATGGTGCGGGCTCTCCTCAGGCGCTCACGGGTTCGCCGGCGCCGAGGGCGCGGACGTTGACCACGGCGGCGGGCAGCGCGTCGGCGCGCGTTTCCAGCCAGAAGCGATAGAGCAGGTTGGCGGCGCCGCGCGCGCGGTAGGCGGCGGTGGCGCGCATATCGGTCAGCGGCTGGTAGTCCTGGCCGAGTGCGGCCATGCCGGCGCGGGCGGTGGCTTCGTTCCACGGCTGGCCGACCAGGGCGGCTTCGGTGAGGGCGCCGCGCTTGGGCGTGGCGGCCATGCCGCCGAAGGCGACGCACGCCGCCGTGACGATGCCGCCCTCCACGGTGATGGCAAACGCGGCGCAGACGGCCGAGATGTCCTCGTCGAACCGCTTCGACAGCTTGTACGTCCGGAAATGCTGCGGGCCCCGGGAGCCCTTCGTCGGCACGCGCAGCCCGGCGACGAACTCGCCCTCGGCCATCGCCGTCTTCTGGTAGGCGAGGTAGAGGTCCTCGAGCGGCATGGTGCGGCGCGTCTCGCCGCGCTGGAGCACCACCTCCGTGCCGAGCGCGATCAGCGCCGGCATCGAGTCGCCGATCGGCGAGCCGTTGGCGATATTCCCGCCCAGCGTGCCGGCATTGCGGATCGGCAGCGAGGCAAAGCGCTTCCACATCTCGTCGAGTTCCGGGTGGGCGGCGGTCAGCGCCGCGTAGGCGCGCTCCAGCGTCACGGCGGCACCGATCTCGAGGAAGCCGTCGCGCTCGGCCACGGTGTTCAGGTCTTCCACCTGCCCCACGTAGAGCAGGTTGCCGAGTTCACGGAACTGCTTGGTTACCCAGAGACCCACGTCGGTGCTGCCGGCCAGGATGCGGATGCCGGGCTCGGCGGCCTTGATCGCCCCGAATTCGGCGGCGGTGCGCGGGGCGTAGAAATGCTGGCCGCGCACGCTGTAGTGGAAGGTCTCGCCGCGCTTGAGGTTGCGCAGCGTGTCGGCGATCTGCTTCGGATTGAGCTTGCTGGCGGCGGGCGCGGGCAGCGCCATCATGCGCTGGCCGGCGTCGATGATCGGCCGGTAGCCGGTGCAGCGGCACAGGTTGCCGGTCAGGGCGTCGCAGATCTCCTGGCGCGCCGGGGGCTCGCCGCCGGGCGTGTGCTGCTGGTACAGCGCCCACAGTGACATCACGAAGCCGGGCGTGCAGAACCCGCACTGGGAGCCGTGGCACTCCACCATGGCCTCCTGCACCGGGTGGAGCGTGCCGTCCGCCTGGCGCAGGTCTTCCACGGTGATCAGGGCCTTGCCGTCGAGCGTGGGCAGGAACTGGATGCAGGCGTTCACGGCCTTGAAGGCCACGTCGCCGCCATCCTGCAACTCGCCGATCACGACGGTGCAGGCACCGCAGTCACCTTCGGCGCAGCCTTCCTTGGTGCCGGTGCAGCGCACGTCCTCGCGCAGGTACTGCAGGACCGTGCGGGTCACCGAGGCGTCGGACACTTCCTGGACCTGGCCGCGGTGGAAAAAGCGGATGGTTTGCGTCTCCATGGTCTTCTCTCTTTCGGGGATGGCGGAAACATAGCACCGGCCACTTTCATGCAATATTCGGCCCAGGTGATATGCCCCATCAATGCGCGACCGCTGGCGCGGTCCGGCGCCGTCTTCCCCGCCTGGAACCCAGCGCGGGCGCGGCTTGCCGGCGGACTCCGGGTCTTCCCGTAGTGCGCCGGCATTTGACCGCCCGTGGGGTGCCTGACATACACTATGCGCCGTTCCCATCCCCCACGCCAGCCACGCCCGCCCCCGGGTGCCGCCGGTTCTCGCCATGCACGGACGCGACCATCTCGATACCTATTTGCTGCGGGTGCTGCACACCCTGCTCACCGAGCAGAGCGTGACCCGCACCGCCGTGCGCCTGGGCCAGTCGCAGCCAGCCATCAGCAACACGCTGAAGCGGCTGCGCGAGATCACCGGCGACGCCATTCTGGTGCGCGGCAAGAGCGGCATGGTGCCGACCGAGCGCGGCCGCGAGCTGCTGGCGCTGGCCGAGCAGAGCCTGGCGGCAATGGACCGCATCGCCCGGCCGCCGCAGCAATTCGACCCCGCCACCACCACGCGCACCTTCCACCTGGGCGCGCCCGATTATCTGGATGCCTTCTTCCTGCCGAATATCGTCGAGCGGGTGCGGCGGCTGGCGCCGGGGGCCAAGCTGTTCGTGCATCCGATGACGCAGGCGAGCGATTTCCTCGATGCGCTGGAGCAGGGCCATCTGGACATCGTGGTCGGCAACTGGCTGTCGCCGCCCGAGCACCTCCATATCTCGCCGCTGTTCGACGACGAAGTGGTCTGCATGCTCGGCGCCCAGCACCCGCTGGCCCGCAACGGGCTGACGCTGCGCCACTACCTGGAGATGCCGCACCTGGCCCCGGCGCCGTACGCGTCGATGCAGCGCAGCATGATCGACCAGGCGCTGGCCGAGCAGGGCTACAAGCGCAACATCCAGGTCACGCTGCCGTACTTCGGCCTGGTGCCCTACGTGCTGATGAAGACGGATATGGTGTTCACCACGGGCCGCCAGTTCGCCGCGCATTACGCGCAGTACCTGCCGATCCGGATGGTGGCGTCGCCGGTGCCGTTCCCGCGCATGCGGTTCTACCAGCTATGGCACGAGCGCTGCCACGCAGCGCCCGATGTGATGTGGATGCGGCGGATGATCGCCGAGGTGGCCGCCGACCTGCCGCAGCTGCCGCGGCTGGAGGCCACGGCAGTCTGAGCAATGGGTGGGTTTACTTCCCTTCGTAGCTCGGGAAGAACAACTGTTCGCCGTCCACCTTGTAGCTGGCGATGGTCTGCTGGCCTTCCTTCGATGTGACCCACTCCACGAACTTCATCGCGTCCGTGTAGTTCGTGCCCGGGTGCTTGGCCGGGTTCACGGCGATCACGCCGTACGGGTTGAACATCTTCGGATCGCCCTCGATGGCAATCGCCAGCCCGGTCTTGGCGCGATAGGCGCCATAGGTGGCGCGGTCGCTCAGGGTGTAGCCGGGCATCTGCGCCGCCATGGTCAGCACCTCGCCCATGCCCAGGCCGGCATTCACGTACCACGGCTGGCCCTTCGGCTCGATGCCGGCACGCTTCCAGTAGTCCTTTTCCATCACATCGGTGCCCGAGTTGTCACCGCGCGAGATGAACTTGCTGCCGCTGGCGGCCAGCTTCTTGAACCCGGCGATGACGTCCTTGCCGCCCTTGACGTGTGCCGGGTCGCCGGCCGGGCCGACGACGATGAAGTCGTTGTACATCACGTCGCGCCGGTTCACGCCGTAGCCGGCGGCCACGAATTCATCCTCCATCTTGCGGGCGTGCACCAGCAGCACGTCCACGTCGCCCATCTCGCCCATCTTCATCGCCTTGCCGGAGCCCACCGCGATGACCTTTACGTTGACGCCGGACTTCTGCTCGAACTTCGGCAGCAGGTATTTCAGCAGGCCGGAATTCTCGGTACTGGTGGTGGTGGCCATCTTGAGTTCGCCGGCCTGCGCAGCGGAAAGTGTCGACGCCAGCACAAGCACGGCGGCGACGTGGGTCGCGCGGGGGAGGGGGAAGCCAGTGCGGGACATCGATCGTTCCTTTATTATGTTTTCGAAAACACAATTGCCACGACGCTGATGCTTCGTGGAGAATGGGTGGACAAACATCGTGAAACACAGGGCACACGATTGTTATCCGGCCACATTGTTCCTGTAAATATGCAAGGTATTTCATATGACGTTCAGGTTTGACCTGTTCCCGGTCATTGCCGCCGATGACAATCCGCGTGCCAACGGCAAGGTGTTCCAGCTGCTGAAGGCGGTGCGCGAGACGGGGTCGCTGCACCGCGCCGCGCAGGAGATCGGCCTGTCGTACCGCCATGCCTGGGGCGTGATGCGCAACTGGGAAGATATGCTGGGCCGCAGCATGCTCGACATGGAGCGCGGGCGGGGCGCCTCGCTGACGCGCTTCGGGGAGCGGCTGCTGCGCGCCGAATCGCGGCTGCGGGAGACCATCGATCCCGCCGTGCAGAAGGCCATGGCCGATTTCCTGCTCGAACTCGACGACGCCGTGCAGCCGCAAACCGTGGTGCATTTCTCCGGCAGCCACGATCCGGCCATGGAAGTGCTGTCGACGGCACTAAGGGACGCGCCGAGCGCGCTCCAGCTCGACACCGTGTTCTGCGGCAGCGTGGAAGGGCTGATCTGCCTCCAGGAGCGCCAGTCGGAATTGGCCGGCTTCTATGTCTCGCCGATCCAGACCGCCGGGTCGGTCGCCCATGTGACGCTGCGCAAATGGCTGCGGCCCGCCACGGTGCGGCTGGTACGGCTGGCGTGGCGCGAGCAGGGGCTGATCGTGGCGCCCGAGGTGGCGCGCGAGATCCGCGACCTGCGCGACCTCGTTCGCACCGGTGCACGCTTTATCAACCGCCAGCGCAGTTCGGGCACGCGCATGCTGTTCGACCAGCTGCTGGCCGCGCAGGGGCTCTATCCGGACCAGATCACCGGCTACGAAGACCTCGAATTCAGCAATGACAAGGTGGCCGAGGCCGTGCAGGCCGGCCGCGCGCAGGTGGGTTTCGGTCTGCGGATGAACGCCGAGCAGCACGGGCTGGGCTTCGTGCCGCTCACGCGCGAGGCGTACTACCTGGCCCTGCGCAAGAACGATGCGACCGCGCCGTGGATGGGCGCGCTGCTGGCGCTGCTGGCCGATCCGGCCTTCGCGCGCCGCATCGAGGCGCTGCCCGGCTACACGGCTGCCGAGCCGGCCGGCATCCTCACCCCGCAGGAAGCGCTGCCCTGGTTCGGCGCGGACGGCAAGGAGGGCGCCTGAGCGGGGCCATCGCCCCAATCCGCCAACCCGCGTCGGCTCCCATCCTCCACCCGTATTACACTCCTCCCCAATTACCCACGAGGAGTCCCGCCCCATGCTGGAAACCGCCGCGCTGGCTGCAGGCATGTCCTGGGCCAGCGGCCTGCGTCTCTACCTGGCCGTGCTGGCGGCCGGGGTACTGGCGCGCCTGGGCTGGCTGGACCTGCCCACGGGGCTCCAGGTGCTGTCGTCGTGGTGGGTCATCGGCGTGGCCGGCGTGCTGGCCCTGGCCGAGTTCATCGCCGACAAGGTACCCGGCTTCGATACCGCCTGGGACGGCATCCAGACCTTCATCCGCATTCCCGCCGGCGCGATCCTGGCCGCCGCGGCGTTCGGCGAACTCGATCCCCAGTGGATGGTGGCCGCCGGGCTCGTGGGCGGCACGCTGGCCGGGGCGGCGCATGCCACCAAGGCTGGCACGCGGGCGCTGATCAATGTCTCGCCGGAGCCGTTCTCGAACTGGGCGGCCTCGTTCACCGAGGACGTCGGCACCATAAGCGGCCTGCTGCTGGCATTTTTCCTGCCCGTGGTGTTCCTGATCCTGCTGGGCGTGTTCCTGATCCTGGCGATCTGGCTGATCCCGAAACTCTGGCGCGGCGTGCGACGCCTGCACGCCAGCCTGCGCGGCCCGCGCTGACTCCCTCTCTGCCTCCTTAGCGATTTTCCGATGCCGACCGACTCCCCCGCCGTGCCCGCCGCTCACCGTTTCTCCGCCTGGCACCATGCGCTGCGCATGGCCCGGCGCGACTGGCTGGCCGGCGAGCTGACGCTGCTGCTGTTCGCGCTGGTGCTGGCCGTGGCCGCGCTGACCAGCGTCGGCTTCCTCGCGGATCGCATGCGGCTGGGCTTGGAGCGCGACGCGCGCCAGATGATCGGCGCCGATGTGCTGCTGGTATCCGACCAGCCCTTCGACCCCGCATTTGCCGAGCGGGCCCGGCGCGACGGCCTGCGCGTGGCGCAGACGGTAACGTTCCCCAGCATGGCCACCGCCCGCATCAACGGTGCACCCACGAACGGGGAGGCACCGAGCCAGCTTGGCGCCCTGAAGGCGGTGACCGATGGCTATCCGCTGCGCGGACGGCTCAAGGTGCTGCCGCCCGATGGCGGTCCGGAGCAGGAGGCCGAAGGCATCCCCGCGCCGGGCACGGTCTGGGCGGATCAGGCGCTGCTGGACGGCCTCGGCTTGCGCCTGGGCGATAGCGTCCAACTCGGCAGCAAGACCTTCCGCATCGAGCGCGTGATCACGCAGGAGCTGGACCGTGGCGCGGGCTTCATGAACTTCGCGCCGCGCGTGATGCTGCCGCTGTCCGATCTCGACGCCACCAAGCTGATCGGCTGGGGCAGCCGCGTGACCTACCGGCTGCTCGTGGCCGGCCCGGACGCCGGCGCCGCCGCCTACCAGCGCTGGGCGACCGACGAGATCGAGCGGCGCCACCTGCGCAACACGCGCGTGGAATCGCTTGATTCCGGCCAGCCGCAGATGCGCGCCACGCTGGATCGTGCCGAGCGCTTCCTGTCGCTGGTGGCGGTGCTGTCTTCGATGATCGCGGCGGTGGCCATCGCCATGTCTGCGCGCCGATACATGCAGCGTCATACCGATGCGTGTGCTGTATACAAATGCCTGGGTCTGTCGCGCGGGCAGCTGCTGGCCGCGTTCGGCATCGAATTCCTCCTGCTTGGCGCCGGAGGCGCGCTCGTTGGCGTGGCGCTCGGCTACCTCGCGCATTACGGGCTGCTGCTGTCGCTGGGTGGATTGCTGCGCGTGTCTCTGCCGCAGCCCTCGGTCATCCCGGCGCTGACCGGCGTGGCGGCGGGGCTGGTGCTGCTGGTGGGCTTCGCGCTGCCGCCGCTGCTGGCGCTGACGCGCGTGGCGCCGCTGCGCGTGCTTCGGCGCGACATCGGCCTGCCGCCGATCTCGGCCTGGGTGGCCTACGCGCTGGGGCTGGGCGCCTTCGTGGCGTTGTTGATGGTGGCCGCGCGCGACCTGAAGCTCGGCCTGACCACGGCAGGCGGGTTTGTCGGCGCGGGGGTGGCCTTCGCGGTGCTGGCCCTTGGGCTGCTGCTGGCGCTCTCGCGCGGCATGCGCGGCCGGGCGCGCGGCAGTGTGGGGTGGCGCTTCGCGCTGGCCGTGCTCGAACGCCGGCGCGGCGTGACCGTGCTCCAGACCGTGGCACTGGCCGTGGGGCTGATGGCGCTGCTGCTGCTCGGCATGACGCGCAACGATCTGGTCGATTCCTGGCGCAACGCCACGCCGGCCGACGCGCCCAATCGCTTCATCATCAATATCCAGCCCGACCAGCGCGACCCGCTGCGCGCGATGCTGGCCACCAATGGCATCCGCGACCTGCTCTACCCGATGGTGCGCGGCCGGCTGACGCATATCGACGATCGCCCGATCCAGGCCAGCACCTACCCGGACGGCCGGGCGCGCAATCTGGTCGAACGCGAATTCAACCTCTCGTATACAGACAAGCTGCCCGAGGGCAACGAGGTGATTGCCGGGCGCTGGACCGGCGACGCGGGCGGGGCATCGGTGGAGGAGGGCATCGCCAAGACGCTCCATATCAAGCTGGGCGATACGCTGCGCTTCGACGTGGCCGGCCAGAGCGTGGAGGCGCCGGTCACCTCGCTGCGCAAGCTCGACTGGGGCTCGATGCGCGTGAACTTCTTCGTGATCCTGCCCACGGACAAGATGCAGGGCCTGCCCGAGACCTACATCACCGCCTTCCACCTGCCGCCGGCCAAGGCGGCGCTCGGCAACCGGCTCACGGCCAGCTTCCCGAACATCACCGTGGTCAACACGGATTTGATCCTGCGGCAGATCCAGGCCGTGCTCGATCAGGTGATCGCCGCCGTGGAGTTCCTGTTCGTCTTCACGCTGCTGGCTGGGGTGACGGTGCTGTATGCGGCGCTTTCCGGTGCGCGCGACGAGCGCAAGCGCGATGCCGGCCTGCTCAAGGCCCTCGGCGCGACGGCCGCCACGGTGCGCCAGACGCAATACGCCGAATTCCTGGTCGTGGGCGGGCTGGCGGGGCTGCTGGCCAGCTTCGGCGCCATCGTGGTGGGCTGGGCGCTATCCCAGTTCGTGTTCGACTTCCCCTACCGCTTCAACCTGTGGATCGTACCGGTGGGGGTGGTTTCTGGCATGCTGTGCGCTTTTGCTGGCGGCTACCTGGGCCTGCGCGAGGTGCTGCGGCAGCCTGCGCTGGCCACGCTGCGCGATGTGCAGTGACCGCCGAGCCGCGAATTCTCTCGAATTGACATGATTACCGAACCTTCCGAACCCACCGACGCCACGACCCAGGAGGTGACCGCCTACGAACTGGTCGGCGGCGAGGCCCGCGTGCGCGAGCTGGTGGACCGCTTCTATGACCTGATGGACCTGGAGCCCGAGTTCAAGCAGCTCCGCTCCATCCATCCGCCGTCACTCGATGGCTCCCGCGACAAGCTGTTCTGGTTCCTGTGTGGCTGGCTGGGCGGCCCGAACCACTTTATCGAGCGCTTTGGCCACCCGCGCCTGCGCGCGCGCCACATGCCGTTCGAGATCGGCACGACGGAGCGCGACCAGTGGATGCGTGCCATGGCGCTGGCGATGCAGGACATCGGCCTGCCCGAAGACCTGCAGATGCGGCTGATGCAGGCGTTCTTCCAGACCGCCGACTGGATGCGTAATGTGCAGCGATAGGCGCATTTTGGGCGCGCGGGATGTACTGGACTTCTGGTTCGGCACGCCCGACGCGGCCATCTGGAATACGTCGCGGCGCGAATGGTTCACCAAGCGCGACGCCTTCGACGCCACCGTCCGCGACACCTTCCTGCCGACCTGGCAGGCCGCACATGAGGGCGCGCCGGACGACTGGTCCGCCACGCCCGAAGGCACCTGCGCCCGCCTGATCCTGCTCGACCAGTTCCCGCGCAACATGTTCCGGGGCGATCCGCGCAGCTTCGCCACGGACGCGCAGGCCCAGGCGCTGGCCCGCCGGATGCTCGCCCAGGGCTGGGACCGCGAACTGCCCACGCCGTGGCATCGCATGTTCTGCTACCTGCCGTTCGAGCACGCCGAGTCGCCCGAGGCGCAGGACATCGCCGTGCGCGAATACACCGCGCTGCGCGAAGACACCGCCGGCGAGGTCGATGGCGTGGAATGGGCCATCAAGCATCAGGAAATCATCGCGCGCTTCGGCCGATTTCCGCATCGCAATGCCGTACTGGGCCGCGCCAGCACGGACGACGAACTGGCGTTCCTGAAGCAGCCCGGTTCCTCGTTTTGAGGGGTGCCGGCCCGCCAGTGGCGTTTTCGCCGCTTGGCGGGTCGGCCGCCCGACCCGATTGCTTATAATCCCAATCCTGCCGATTCGAGAGTCCGCCCGACCCCATGGAAGCCAAACCGCAAGCCGGCCCGCGCCGAACCCGAGACCGCATCCTCGACGTCTCGCTGCGCCTGTTCAATGAGCTTGGCGAGCCCAACGTCACCACCACGACGATCGCGGAAGCCATGGAGATCAGCCCCGGCAATCTCTACTACCACTTCCGCAACAAGGACGACATCATCAACTCCATCTTCGTGCGCTTCGAGCAGGAGATGGAGCGCCGCCTGAAGATGCCGGAGGACCACAAGGCCACGCTGGGCGAAAGCTGGGGCTACCTCCAGTACATGTCCGAGTTCCTGTGGAACTACCGCTTCCTGTACCGCGACATCAACGACCTGCTGGCGCGCAACCGGATGCTGGAAACCAACTTCAAGCGCATCGTGGAGCAGAAGAAGCGCTTCGCGCTGGAGATCTGCCGCCAGTTCCAGGAAGACGGCGACATGGAAGCCACGCCGGAGCAGGTGGACGCGATTTGTACCAATATTGTTGTGATTGCCACGTACTGGCTGTCGTTCCAGTTCGTGCAGCATCCGCGCCAGTACAACGATCCCGATCAGATCCGGGGCTACCTGCACGGCTCGAGCTATCACATCTTCTCGATCCTGGCCCCGTACCTGCGCGGCAAGGCGCGCGAGGCATTCGATCAACTGGCGCGCGAATATGCCGTCACCAAGGCGGAGGCCGAGGCCGCCGCTGCCGCGAAGAAGGAAAGACAGTGAAATCGGTTTGTGTCTATTGCGGGTCCAGCCCCGGCTTCCGTCCGGAATACGCCGAGGCGGCCCGTGCGCTGGGCGCCACCATGGTTGAACAGGGGCTGGCGCTGGTCTACGGCGGCGGCAAGGTCGGGCTGATGGGGATCGTGGCGGACAGCGTGCTGGCGCACGGCGGCACGGCCATCGGCGTGATTCCCGATGCGTTGATGCAGAAGGAAGTCGGCCATCGCGGCCTGACCGAACTGCACGTGGTGCGTAACATGCACGAGCGCAAGCAGATGATGGCGGACCGCTCGGACGCGTTCATCGCCATGCCGGGCGGCGTCGGCACGTTCGAAGAGCTGTTTGAAACGTTCACCTGGGCCCAGCTCGGCTACCACGACAAGCCCGTGGGCCTGCTGAACGTGGCCGGCTTCTACGACGGCATGCTGGCTTTCCTGAACCACGCCGTGGGCGAAGGGTTCCTGAAGCAGGTGCACGCCGACATGCTGCACGTGTCCGATACGCCCAACACGCTGCTCGGCAAGCTGGTCGCCGCCCCGCGCGTACGCGTGGACAAGTGGATCGAGAAGCGCGAAGAGACCTGACCCGTCGGGACTGGCGCCCGCCAGTCCCGACTCGCCCTGATTAGCGGCTAACTAACCCAGCCAGCCGCCGATCCACCGCACCACGTGCGGCCCGCCGATGGCGATCCAGGTGCCGCCGCACAGCACGAGCGCCAGCATGACCGCCGCGCTGCCAAAGTCCTTGGCGCGCTTCGACAGGCTGTGCCGCTCGAGCGAAATCCGGTCCACGGCGGCCTCCACGCTGGAATTCAGCAATTCCACGATCAGCACCAGCAGCAGCGTCCCCAGCAGCAATATCCGTTCGACCGCCGAGATCGGCAGCAGGAACGCGCATGGCGTGAAAATCACCACCAGCGTCAGTTCCTGCCGGAACGCGCTCTCTTCGAGCACCGCGTAGCGCAGGCCGGACAGCGAGTTGATCGCCGCGTGCCAGGCGCGGCGGATACCGCGATTGCCTTTGTGGGGGTTGTTCTCGACCGAGTACTCAGTCTCCGGAGCGGACGGCAGCGGGGGATGCGGTTTTGGCATGATCGTGCGCAGCGGTGGGAGCCGTGGTGTCTTGGGGGGCTGCCGACGCTGGCAACGGCCGCAGGTGAGCGAGGAACTGCTCGGACGCCGCGCGCCACGAGAACTTCTCGGCGTGGGCGCGAGCGGTGACGCGGTCGATGCGCAGCGCCTCGAGGCAGGCTTCGCGCAAATCCTCGTGCATCACGCCGGCCGGGCTGTCGCCCAGCACATCGATCGGCCCGGTAACCGGGTACGCCGCCACGGGCAGGCCGCTCGCCAGCGCTTCCAGCAGCACCAACCCGAAGGTATCGGTGCGGCTCGGGAACACGAAGACATCGGCAGAAGCATACACCTTGGCCAGATCGGGCTGCTCGAGCACGCCGAGATAGCTGGCGGACGGATAGCGCGCCTTCAGGCCGGCCAGCGCCGGGCCATCGCCCACCACCCATTTCGAGCCGGGCAAGTCGAGTTGGAGGAAGGCCTCGACGTTCTTCTCCACGGCCACGCGGCCCACGTAGAGGAAGATCGGGTGGGCGGTGTTGAGCACGTTGGCGCGCTCGGCGGTGAAGACGTCGAGGTCCACGCCGCGCGTCCACAGCACGCCGTGGGTGATGCCGTACTGGTGCAGGTCGTGCAGCACCACCGGCGTGGGCGCCATCACAGCACGCGCTGGACCATGGAACCAGCGCAGGAAGCGGTAGGTCCAGGCCAGCGGAACGCCGAAGCGGGCCTGCACGTACTCCGGGAAGCGCGTGTGGTAGGCCGTGGTGAACGGCAGGCCGTGGCGCATGGCGTAGCGGCGCGCGGCCAGGCCGAGCGGGCCTTCGGTGGCGATGTGCAGGGCCTCCGGGCGGAAGGCGTCGATGCGGGCGCGTACCTTGGCCGTCGGCAGCAGCGACAGGCGGATTTCCGGGTACGTCGGGCATGGCACGGTGCGGAATTCCAGCGGCGTCAGCAGGTCCACCGTGTGGCCCATCGCCTCCAGTTCGCGGCGCGTGGACTTGAGCGTGCGCACCACGCCGTTGACCTGGGGCTCCCAGGCATCCGTGACAATCATGACTCGCATCGAATCTCCTTGCGGCAGTGTGGCCGGGTGAGGTGTCGTGGGGGCGGGGCGTGTCAAAGCGCCATCTCGGTGGCGCGGCGGCGCCGGCGTCCCACTGGCTCGGGCGGATCGAGCAGCGTGGTCCAGTAGACGATCTTGAGCTCGCCTTCCATGGTCTCGACCAGCGCCGAGAGGCTTTCCACCCAGTCGCCGTCGTTGCAGTAGAGCTGGCCGTCCACCTCGCGGATCTCCGCCTTGTGGATGTGGCCGCAGACCACGCCGTCGCAGCCGCGCCGGCGCGCCTCGTCCACCATCGCGTGCTCGAACGAGTTGATGTAGCTGACCGCGTTCTTGACCTGATGCTTCAGGAATTGCGAGATCGACCAGTACTCGAAGCCGAGCCGGGTGCGGATGCGGTTGAAATGGCGATTCAGCGCCAGGATCATCGTGTACAGCGAGTCGCCCAGGTACGCCAGCCAGCGCGCGTGCTGCACCACGCCGTCGAACAAATCGCCATGCACCACCCAGAGCCGGCGGCCGGTGGCGGTCACGTGGATGGCGTCCTCGCGCACGGTGATGTCGCCGAAAGCCATGCCGTCGAACTGGCGCGCCACTTCGTCGTGGTTGCCGGGCACGTAGATCACTTCCGTGCCCTTGCGCGCCTTGCGCAGCAGCTTCTGCACCACGTCGTTGTGGCTCTGCGGCCAGTACCAGCCACGGCGCAGCTGCCAGCCGTCGATGATGTCGCCTACCAGATAGAGCACGTCGGACTCGTTGTGCTTCAGGAAGTCGAGCAGGTACGTGGCCTGGCAACCGGGCGTGCCGAGATGGATATCGGACAGCCAGATGGCGCGGTAGCGATGTGTGGGAGGTTCCGAAGCGGAGGCGGGGCGGTTGCCCGATTCGGCGTGGAAGGCTGGGGCGGCGGGAGCGGCCGGTGACAGTTCCGTCGGCGGCGGCATGAAGGCCGCCAGTGCGGCGGACAGCGAGAGCGTGGTGTCAGGCTTGCCGCGCAGGCGTTGCGCGGCCCTCGACAGACGCCCCCGAGCAAACTGGAGAGCTTGAACCATGGCGGCCCCGGTATCGGCGATGGGTGCATTGAGCCCTTGCCGCGTGACGGTGCCGTGACGGAAACATGAATGTCACATGAAGATCGAGGTGCGCTGCGGGGTTTGTTGTGGGGTTTGTTGTGGCGCCGGGGTGCGTAGCGAGGCGAGGGCGGCCAGCGTGGCGTCCACGGCGCGCGGGTGGCGCAGCAGGGAAACATGGCCGATGCCGGCCAGCGGCACGTTGCGCGCGCCGTCGAGCCAGGAGGTGCCCGGGGGCCCGGCGATGGAGTCGTGCCAACTGAACACCGAGACGATGCGCGCGCGCAAGGCCGGCGTCTCAGCCAGCGCCAACGCCTTCAGCCACGGGCTGTGCCAGCGCATCTGCCGCGCATTGCGGCCGCCGCCGAAGCGGGCGAGGGCGCAGCCGTGATGGGGCGAGCCAAGGGTGACGATGCCTGAGCAGGGCGGATCATCGCTCTCCCGCAACGCTAGCACCTGCGCGGCCCGTGCGGCGAGTCCGCCCATGCTGTGGCAGACCACGAGCGGCGCCTGGCCCGTGCGCGCGGCGATCCCGCGCATGCGGGCGAGCAGGGTCGGCGCGTAGTCGTCGATATCGCCCAGCACGGGTTCGAGGTCGATCCCTTCGCAGCGATAGCCGGCGGCGGCCAGCGTGGGCGCCATGTCAAGCCAGATCGCGTGATTGCAGCCGTAGCCGTGTACGAGCAGCACCGTCGGCGCGTCGGCATTGGCGGGCGAGTCAAAGGTGATGCGCGAGCGGAATGGCTGGAGCCAGTTGAACATGCGGAAGACCGTGCGGCATTCCGAAAGATAGCAGGCGAGCGCGCCGGAGAGGCCGAGCGGCTGGCGCGGGGGCGTGTCGGAGGGATGGGGAAGGCGTGCATCCAGCGCGATGCCGGCGCCGCCCAGCGTGGCGACAAAAGCAATCCCGACGCCGATACCGAAGCCCACAAGCACGGCCAGCAGCGCCGCGCCGATGGCGAGCGGCCACGGCCAGCCCGCCCATCCGGCCAAACCTGCTGCGAGGCCGCCGGCCGCCAGCGTCTGCGCGGCCACAGCCACGCGGCGCAGGGCGGCCGCCGTCAGGCTCATGACTTCGCGGCCGGGCGCGGGTCGCGCAGATCACGCAGGTCAATCAGGCGCGTGCCGGCCAGCCGGTCATGCAGGAACTGGCGGCGCGGGTCGAGCCACGCCAGCGCAATCCACACCAGCAGACCGGCCACCAGCGCGCCGACGAACGGCCCGCGCGTGAGCCCGAGCGCATGGCCGACCGCCGCCGCGGGCGGCAGCCACAGCCAGGCCAGCACATAGCGCAGCAGCGCGCGGGTCCAGTGCGGCGGCTGGCCGGCAGCCGTCTCGAGGCGGATGCGCCACGTCTGCATCGCCAGCGTCTGGCCGTTGCGCTGCCAGAACCACGTGAAATAGCAGGCCAGTACGACGAACATCCAGGCCTGATCGACATAGGGCTGGTCGATACCGAGGCGCTGGAGCACCGGGCGCGCCAGCAGATAGACCGCGCTGGCGGCCATCAGCACGCCGAACAGCAGCACGCCCTCATAGAGCATGCAGGTCAGGCGGCGGCGCAGCGTGGGCGTGCGCGGGGCGCGCGACGGCATGGAAGCGGGAGAAGCGGGGGAGGCAGGGCTGGCGGCAGGCATGGCGCGGGTTCCGGGTGAGCGGCAATTATGCCAAATCCGGGGCGGCGCGCCGCGCGGCCGGGAAGGTGGCCGGGAAAGGTGTTACTGGCGGGGGGAGTCGGGCGGACTGATCGGGATGTCGGTCGCCGCCTCGCCGGTGACCGGCGGCGAAAGCGACTCGGTGGCCGGTTGTGCTGCGGGTGCCGAAGCCGCAACTTCCGGCGGCGTTGCGGGCGTGACCGGCACGGGTGCGGCGGCGACCGGTGCCGAGGCCGGCGACGCCGGTGTCGATGCTGTCAGCGCTGGGGGCAGCGCGGCGGCACCGCTGGCGGGTTTATTGACGCGGATCTGGTGGCCGGAATCGGTCGGCAGACGCTTGCCGGAAGGCAGGCCGCTCACTGCGCCGGGGCGGCGCGGCACCTTCTCGGCTGCCGCCAGTTCCTTCTTCTGCGCCTCGGGAAGCTGTTGATAGCGATCCCACGCATCGGCCTTCTTCTCGGCCGGCACCGTACGGGTGATCTGGTAGTTCTCGCGCGCCACGCGGCGTTCCTGCGGCGTCATCTTGACCCATTCGGCCATCCGTTCCTGCAGCCGGGCCTGTTCCTCGGGCTTCAGCGACGGGTAGCGATCGGCAATACGCTGCCACTTGCGGCGGTTGAGTTCGGGGATGGTGTCCCAGAGCGGGCGCAGCGGGGCGAGGATCTGCTGGTGCGTCGGGGTCAGTTCGACCCAGGTCGGATGCACATGGACCACGGCCGGCGCCGAGGCGCCCGCACGGACCTCGTGGGCTTCGGCGGCCTGCGTCAACTCGCCCGAGGCCAGCGCAACCACGGCGCCAAGGCTGGCGCACAGCGCGGTGAATCGGGCCAGCCGGCGCGGGGCGGCGTCGGAGCGGAAGTGAGCGCGCGCCATCCTATTGATCGCGGTCGTGCTTGAGGAACACGTGGAAGCCCTGGTCGGCGTAGGCCGTGGGCGGCAGGTCGTCCAGCAGCATGGCGGCGTCCACGTCGGCCAGCTCCTCCACGCGCTTCTGCTGCTGCCACTGGTAGATGCCGGTCACGCCGACCACCAGCGCCACCAGCGTCCAAAGCAGGGCGAGCCGGCGCAACCATGCGCCAGCGCGGTGCAGCGGCGAGTCGTCTTCATCGTCGAAGATGGCGCCATGGCCGCCGGGCAGGGCGAATTGTGGCACCGTGGCCGGTGCGGCGGCTTTCTTCGCGGCCAGCGCCATGCGCCGCGCGGCGGCGAGCCGTTCGGCAATGTCCGCCGGCACGGCATCCGCCGAGGCATCGAGTGCCGAGCGGATCTCGCGGGCGAAGCGGCGTTCCTGTATATCTCGTTCGTTTCGGCTCATAGTCGGACCCCCCGTGCGCGCAAGGCCTGCGCCAGTGTGTGCGTTGCACGGGAACAGTGCGTCTTGACGCTGCCTTCCGAGCAGCCCATCGCGGCTGCCGTCTCGGCCACGTCCATATCCTCCCAGTAACGCATCAGGAAAGCTTCGCGTTGACGCGTGGGCAGACGCTGGATTTCCTGCTCGATGATGTGCATGACCTGTGCCCGCTCGACCTTGTCGGCGCTGCTTTCCGCGGATTCTGACCCAGCCTGGGCCTCGAGAGTTTCTAGCAGGTCGTTGTCATCGCCTTCGCGGTCGTCGCGCAGGTTCGAGAACAGGGTTACCCACGTGTTGCGTACTTTCTGGCGGCGGAAATAGTCGTGGATCGTGTTCTGCAGGATGCGCTGGAACAGCGGCGCCAGCTCGGCGGCATGCTTGTCGCCGTACTTTTCGGCCAGCTTGATCATGGCGTCCTGCACGATGTCCAGCGCGGCTTCGTCATCCCGCACGGCGAATACGGCCTGCTTGAAGGCACGTCGTTCCACGCTGGAGAGAAAGTCTGAGAGTTCCTGGTCAGTGGCCATGCAGGCAGGAATGTGCCGCGAAAGTCGCGCGGCGGGTCGCAAATGTCTGCGATGCTAGCAAAAAACAGCCGGCTTGGGCGATGCTGTATTAGTTTGCAGACAATATGACGGAGGGGTCGCTTGCGGCCGTTGCGCCATCGTGGTGCGTCTGCAAAAAAGTCTCCAGGGGGCCATAGACCACGCTGGTGCATTGCAGTATCATCATCGGTTCACACGACATCAGTGGTTGTCTCATCAGACCGCTTATAAGGCGGTCTCTTCATGCAGACGCGCACCGCTTGAACCCGAGCCACAAGCCCGGCAGAGAGCATCCAAACAATTTTTTGCCGAAAATTGCAAAGGACTGAAATGAACATGCCCAGCGCGGAATTCTCCCACGCAGACAGCAATTCATCTGCCGCACCCGAAATGATCGGTGCGGAAATTCTCTGTCACGCACTCGCCGAAGAAGGCGTCGAATACGTCTGGGGCTACCCCGGCGGCGCGGTGCTGTACATCTACGACGAACTCCACAAGCAAAAGAAGTTCGAGCACATCCTGGTGCGCCACGAGCAGGCTGCGGTCCATGCCGCGGATGGTTACGCGCGCGCCACGGGCAAGGTCGGCGTCGCCCTGGTGACTTCCGGCCCGGGCGTGACCAATGCCGTGACCGGCATCGCCACCGCCTACCTGGACTCGATCCCGATGGTGGTGATCACCGGCAACGTGCCGACCCATGCCATCGGCCAGGATGCCTTCCAGGAATGCGACACCGTCGGCATCACGCGCCCGATCGTCAAGCACAACTTCCTCGTGAAGGATGTGCGCGACCTCGCCGCGACGATCAAGAAGGCGTTCTTCATCGCCGCCACCGGCCGTCCCGGCCCCGTGGTGGTCGACATTCCGAAGGACGTGTCGCGGAACTCGTGTAAGTACGAGTACCCGAAGACGATCGACATGCGCTCGTACAACCCCGTGAACAAGGGGCACTCGGGCCAGATCCGCAAGGCTGTCGCGCTGCTGCAGGGCGCCGAGCGTCCGTATATCTATACGGGCGGCGGCGTGGTGCTGGCCAATGCCAGCGACGAGCTGCGCCAGTTGGCCGCCATCACGGGCCATCCGGTCACCAACACGCTGATGGGCCTGGGCGCGTTCCCGGGCACGCACAAGCAGTTCCTCGGCATGCTCGGCATGCACGGGACGTATGAAGCCAATATGGCCATGCAGAACTGCGACGTGCTGATCGCCATCGGCGCCCGCTTCGACGACCGCGTGATCGGCAACCCGGCGCACTTCACCGCGCAGGCGCGCAAGATCATCCATATCGATATCGACCCCTCGTCGATCTCGAAGCGCGTGAAGGTCGACATTCCCATCGTCGGCAACGTCAAGGACGTGCTCCAGGAACTGATCGCCCAGCTGCAGGCCAGCGACGTCAAGCCCAAGCGCGAGGCCCTGGCCAAGTGGTGGGACCAGATCGAGCAATGGCGTTCGGTGGACTGCCTCAAGTACGACCGCAAGAGCGAGATCATCAAGCCGCAGTACGTGGTGGAAAAGATCTGGGAACTGACCAAGGGCGACGCCTTCATCTGCTCCGACGTGGGCCAGCATCAGATGTGGGCCGCGCAGTTCTACAAGTTCAACGAGCCGCGCCGGTGGATCAACTCCGGCGGCCTGGGCACGATGGGCGTGGGCCTGCCGTACGCCATGGGCATCAAGAAGGCGTTCCCGGACAAGGAAGTGGTGACCATCACGGGCGAAGGCTCTATCCAGATGTGCATCCAGGAACTGTCCACCTGCCTCCAGTACGACACCCCGGTCAAGATCTGCTCGCTGAACAACGGCTATCTGGGCATGGTGCGCCAGTGGCAGGAGATCGAGTACGACAACCGCTACTCGCACTCCTACATGACCGCGCTGCCTGACTTCGTCAAGCTGGCCGAGGCCTTCGGCCACGTGGGTATCCGCGTGGAAAAGACGGCCGATGTGGAGCCGGCGCTGCGCGAGGCGTTCCGCCTCAAGGACCGCACCGTGTTCCTGGACTTCCAGACCGACCCCACGGAGAACGTGTGGCCGATGGTCCAGGCGGGCAAGGGCATCTCCGAAATGCTGCTCGGCGCGGAGGACCTGTAATGCGACACATTATTTCGGTCCTGCTGGAAAACGAACCCGGCGCGCTGTCGCGCGTGGTGGGGCTGTTTTCGGCGCGCGGCTACAACATCGAGACGCTCACGGTGGCCCCCACCGAGGATGCGTCGCTGTCGCGGATGACCATTGTCACCACCGGTTCGGACGACGTGATCGAACAGATCACCAAGCACCTGAACCGCCTGGTGGAAGTGGTCAAGGTGGTGGACCTGACGGAAGGCGCGCACATCGAGCGCGAGCTGATGCTCGTGAAGGTGCGCGCGGTGGGCAAGGAGCGCGAGGAAATGAAGCGCACCGCCGACATCTTTCGGGGCCGCATCATCGACGTGACCGAGAAGACGTACACCATCGAGCTGACCGGCAACGGCGGCAAGCTGGATGCGTTCCTCGATGCCATCGACCGCACCGCGATCCTGGAAACCGTCCGTACGGGCGGTTCCGGCATCGGCCGCGGCGAACGCATCCTGAAGGTCTGACCGGCGCACCCGGCAGCGGCCACAAGCCAATCGCAGTATCCCCGGCGGCGCGACGCGTGAATCGGAACCAACGCCCGCGCCACGCCGCCACCCCTTATACGCAGACTTAGAAAATCGAAGGAATCATCATGAAAGTGTTTTACGACAAGGACGCCGACCTCTCCCTGATCAAGGGCAAGAACGTCACCATCATCGGCTACGGCTCGCAAGGCCACGCCCACGCACTGAACCTGAAGGATTCGGGCGTGAACGTGACGGTCGGTCTGCGCAAGAGCGGCGCGTCGTGGAACAAGGCCGTCAACGCCGGCCTGCAGGTCAAGGAAGTGGGCGAGGCCGTCAAGAACGCCGACGTGGTCATGATCCTGCTGCCGGACGAGCAGATCGCCGACGTGTACAAGAACGAAGTGCACGGCAACATCAAGGAAGGCGCCGCCCTGGCCTTCGCGCACGGCTTCAACGTGCACTACGGCGCCGTGATCCCGCGTGCCGACCTGGACGTGATCATGATCGCCCCGAAGGCCCCGGGCCACACGGTGCGCTCGACGTACTCGCAAGGTGGCGGCGTGCCGCACCTGATCGCCGTGCATCAGAACAAGTCCGGCGCCGCCCGTGACATCGCGCTGTCGTACGCTACCGCCAACGGCGGCGGCCGTGCCGGCATCATCGAGACCAACTTCCGCGAAGAAACCGAAACCGACCTGTTCGGCGAGCAGGCCGTGCTGTGCGGCGGTACCGTCGAGCTGATCAAGGCTGGCTTCGAAACGCTGGTGGAAGCCGGCTACGCGCCAGAAATGGCCTACTTCGAGTGCCTGCACGAGCTGAAGCTGATCGTCGACCTGATCTACGAAGGCGGCATCGCCAACATGAACTACTCGATCTCGAACAACGCCGAATATGGCGAATACGTCACCGGCCCGCGCGTCGTGACGGAAGAGACCAAGAAGGCCATGAAGCAATGCCTGACCGACATCCAGACCGGCGAATACGCCAAGAGCTTCCTGCTCGAGAACAAGGCCGGCGCCCCGACCCTGATCTCGCGCCGTCGCCTGACGTCCGAGCACCAGATCGAGGAAGTGGGTGCCAAGCTGCGCGCGATGATGCCGTGGATTGCCAAGAACAAGCTGGTCGACCAGTCGAAGAACTAAGCTGACGACAGCTGGCAGGGCGGGGCCCCCGGGCCCGCCGCCCTCGGCCGTCCAGCCCGCCGCCGGCCCCGCGCAGTGTTGCGTGAGGCATTTTGGCGGAGGCTGGACGGCTTTTTGTTATCCTTGTCGGACTTTTTTCGGGCGTTGGCTCGAATCTTTCTTATTATTCGCGGCGATACCCCTGAATTGCCCACGGCGGCCAGCCCCTGGCGCCGGCGCGGCATGGCGTATCGTTTCTACCTGAACTTCAGACCAAGTCTTGCATGAACTATCCTCATCCGCTGATCGCCCGTGAAGGCTGGCCATTCCTGGCCGGCGCATTCGTCATCTCGCTGCTGGTGCATGTCAGCGCAGGTTTCTGGTGGGCGCTGCCGCTGTGGATTCTCACGATCTTCGTGCTCCAGTTCTTCCGCGATCCGCCCCGGCCGATTCCGTCGACGCCCAACGCCGTGCTGGCACCCGCCGACGGCCGCATCGTCGTGGTCGAGAAGACCCAGGACCCGTACGCCGGGCGCGAGGCGCTGAAGATCAGCGTGTTCATGAACGTGTTCAACGTGCATTCGAACCGCGCGTCGGTGGATGGCAAGGTCGAGAAGCTCGAGTACTTCCCGGGCAAGTTCGTCAATGCCGATCTGGACAAGGCGTCGGTGGAGAACGAGCGCAACGCCATCGTGATCCGCCGCGCGCAGGACGGCCAGGTGGTCACGCTGGTCCAGGTGGCCGGGCTGGTGGCGCGCCGGATCCTGTGCTACACCAAGGTGGGCGACGCGATCTCGCGTGGCCAGCGCTACGGCTTCATCCGCTTCGGCTCGCGCGTGGACGTGTACCTGCCCGTGGATGCCCGGCCGCGCGTGACGATTGGCGAGAAGGTGTCCGCCTCGTCGACCGTGCTGGCCGAACTGGACGTGCAGGGCGCGCAGCAGTAAGCCGCCGCCATCCACACTGATAGGAGAGGCTGGCATGGGTGCCTTCAATCGACGGAACAAGCGCGTCAGCATCGGCAACGTGACGCATCTGCGACCGTTCCGCCGCAACCAGTTGCGCAACGACCCTGGCTACGACGAGGCCGAGGAAGGGCCGGACATCGAGTACGTGCGCCCGCGCCGGCGCGGCATCTACCTGCTGCCCAATGCGTTCACCACGGCCGCGCTGTTCGCCGGCTTCTACGCCATCGTGGCGGCGATGAACGGCCATTTCGACTCGGCCGCCATCGCCATCTTCGCGGCCATGGTGCTGGACGGCATGGATGGCCGCGTGGCGCGCATCACCAACACGCAGAGCGCATTCGGCGAGCAGTACGACTCGCTCTCGGACATGACCTCGTTCGGCGTGGCGCCGGCGCTGGTCATGTACACCTGGATCCTGCGCGACCTCGGCAAGTGGGGCTGGATCGCCGCGTTCGTCTACTGCACCTGCGCGGCGCTGCGCCTGGCGCGCTTCAACGCCAATATCGGCGTGGTGGACAAGCGCTTCTTCCAGGGCCTGCCGAGCCCGGCCGCGGCGGCCCTGGTGGCCGGCTTTGTCTGGCTGGTCATCGATAACAAGCTGCCGGTCAGGGAGCTGTGGATGCCGTGGGTCGCCTTTGCGATCACGCTCTATGCGGGCCTGTCGATGGTCTCCAACGCCCCGTTCTACAGCGGCAAGGCGCTGGACGTGCGCTACCGCGTGCCCTTCGGCATGATGGTGCTCGTGCTGGTGCTGTTCGTGGTGGTTTCCACCGATCCGCCGGTAGCGCTGTTCGGGCTGTTCGTGGCCTATGCCGTGTCGGGCTACCTGCTGTGGGCCTGGCGCGCGCTGCACGGCGAGCCGGGCGAGGTACGCAAGGCACGCGCCGGCGGACCCGACGGTCTCGGCGGCGGTAACTAGCAAGCATGGCAACAGGGCGTCTTCGGGCGCCCTGTGTCGTTCCAGCGGTATCCCAATCCGCATCACGCATCACGCGTTACGCATTACGTTCCACTCACCGTCAGGAGAATGTCATGGGTATGTTTGACTTCATCAAGGAAGCGGGCGAAAAGCTGTTCGGCAAGGGCGAGGCCAAGGCTGCGCAGGATGCGGCCAAGGCGGATGCCTCGGCAGAGAAGCTGGAGGCCGCCAACCGCGCCGCCGGCGATGCCATCGAAAATTACATCAAGCAGATGGGGCTCGACGCCACCGGGCTGATGGTCCAGGTGGATGGGTCGCAGGGCAAGGCGACGGTGTTCGGCGTGGCGCCGGACCAGGCCACCCGGGAGAAAATCATCCTGTGCGCCGGCAACGTGGAGGGCGTGGAGTCGGTGGAGGACAAGATGTCCGTCAACGTGGAGTCCACCGAATCGCAGTGGCATACCGTGGTCAAGGGAGACACGCTCTGGGCCATTGCCCAGGCCGCCTACGGCAACGGTGCGGACTACAACAAGATCTTCGAAGCGAACAAGCCGATGCTTTCGCACCCGGACAAGATCTATCCGGGTCAGAAACTGCGGATTCCGCCGAAGGGCTGAAACCGGCTCGGGTCAGCCCGCCTTGCACGCGCGCGCCAAACCGGATATAGTCCCCGACATGATTTCGCGCCAGTCCCTACTCGCCCGCACCACCCTAGGTGGCCTACTAGGCCATCGGGTCGGGACGCGCGCGCGCTAAGGGACGCTATCGCCCTAGCGCGGAATCACCAGGAATTTTCCTAGTTTTCAAACGCCCCGGCCTGCAACCATGCACGCCGGGGCGTTTTGCATTTCGATTTCGAGGACTGCGACGCCCGACGGCAAGAAGGACGGGACGGCACGGCACACAACAAGGTACAGCCCAGGAGCTCCACAAAATGTCTGACAAACTCATCATTTTCGATACCACCTTGCGTGACGGCGAGCAGTCGCCCGGCGCCTCGATGACCCGCGAAGAGAAGATTCGCATCGCGCGCCAGCTGGAACGCCTGAGGGTCGATGTGATCGAGGCAGGCTTTGCGGCTAGTTCCAATGGTGACTTCGAAGCCATCCGCTCGATCGCCCAGGTGATCAAGGATTCGACGATCTGCTCGCTGGCCCGCGCCAACGACAAGGACATCGCCCGTGCCGCGGAGGCCCTCAAGCCCGCCAACTCGTTCCGGATCCACACGTTCATCGCCACCTCGGCGCTGCACATGGAGAAGAAGCTGCGCATGACGCCGGACCAGGTGTACGAGCAGGCGCGCCTGGCCGTGCGCTTCGCGCGCCAGTTCACCGACGACATCGAATTTTCGCCAGAAGACGGCAGCCGTTCGGACATGGACTTCCTCTGCCGCGTGCTCGAGGGCGTGATTGCCGAAGGCGCGACCACGATCAACCTGCCCGATACGGTGGGCTACGCGGTGCCGGAAGGCTACGCGGACCTGATCCGCTCGGTGCGCGAGCGCATCCCCAACTCGGACAAGGCTGTCTGGTCGGTGCACTGCCATAACGACCTGGGCATGGCCGTGGCCAACTCGCTGGCCGCCGTGAAACTGGGTGGCGCGCGCCAGATCGAGTGCACGATCAACGGCCTCGGCGAGCGGGCCGGCAACACGAGCCTGGAAGAGGTGGTAATGGCCGTGAAGACGCGCCGCGACTACTTCGATATGGACGTGAACATCGACACCACGCAGATCGTGCCGGCATCCAAGTTGGTATCGCAGATCACCGGTTTCGTGGTGCAGCCGAACAAGGCCGTGGTGGGCGCCAACGCCTTCGCGCATGCCTCCGGCATCCACCAGGATGGCGTGCTCAAGGCGCGTGACACCTACGAGATCATGCGCGCGGAGGACGTGGGCTGGAGCGCCAACAAGATCGTGCTGGGCAAGCTCTCGGGCCGCAATGCGTTCAAGCAGCGCCTGCAGGAGTTGGGCATCGAACTCGAGAGCGAGAGCGAAGTCAACGCCGCCTTCGGCCGCTTCAAGGAACTGGCCGACCAGAAGGCCGAGATCTTCGACGAAGACATCATGGCCATCGTTTCGGATGAGGCGCACGACGTGAACGAGCACTACCGCTTCGTGTCGCTGTCGCAGCGCTCCGAGACCGGCGAGCGCCCGCATGCGCGCGTGGTATTCAATATGGATGGCAGCGAGCAGACCGGCGAAGCCGAGGGCAATGGCCCGGTGGACGCCACCATGCACGCCATCGAAGGCAAGGTCAACAGCGGCGCGGAACTGGTGCTGTACTCGGTGAACGCGATCACCACCGGCACCCAGGCGCAGGGCGAAGTGACCGTGCGCCTGTCGAAGGCCGGCCGCATCGTCAACGGCGTGGGCACCGATCCGGACATCGTCGCGGCATCGGCCAAGGCCTACCTGGCCGCCTTGAACAAGCTGCACGACAAGGCCGTACAGAAGATCAACCCGCAGATCTGATCCCCGATCCGCGTGCCGGCGCCGGGGGCTCACAAGGCCTCCGCGACCATCAACCGCCCGTCAGTCGCCTATCCCGCGACGACGGGCGGTTTTTCGTTGGATTGCGATGTTTGCAAGCGATGCGGGTCAGCGACGATCGGAGCGGTCGTACAGCGGATCGGGCGTGATCTGGGTCTGGCGCAGCACGCCGGCGTCATCGAAATAGAAGTTGAACAGCGAGTACCACTGGTCCTCGTGACGGAACCGGTAGCTCCACACCTCGCGTTTCATCAGCGGAAAGTACTGGTTTGGCTCGCGCGGGGCACCGAAGTGCTCGAGCACGTCTTTCTTGGTCCAGACATTGACCTGCGCCTTGTACAGTTCCGGCGTTCGGAGCATCTGGCGGAAATTCGTCAGATTGCCATTCTTGTCGAAGTCAGCGGCGTACGATTCCTGGCCCAGCGGCTGTTTCGAATAGAACCAGCGCACGGTGCCGTCGTCGAGCTTAAAGATGTCGGTGGGCTTGCCGAAGGTGGCCATCACGGCGCTCTCGGGCTGGCCGACCAGTTTCAGGCCGGTATCGACCGGGGCGAGGGCGGAACAGGCGGCGAGCAGGGCGGCACCCAGGCCCAGGGCCACGGTCTGGGCCAGCCGGCGGCCGGCGAAGCGGAGGGGGGAGGTCATGGGATTTCTCGACTGGCAATCGTACGAATGCTGGAAGTGTAGTCCGCTCGGGCGCTGGTGTGCATCACACGCTGCTTTTTTGGTGGGATTGCCGCCATCGGCCCCACTGCCGTACCATCCACGCCTTTGTTGTGCGATGTAGAACAGGAGTGAGGATGTCCGGAGCGGAAAAAGGGCGGCGGCGCGGCCCGTGGCGTGCATGGCTGGCGGCGACGCTGCTGTGCCTGGCGGGGAGCGGGCATGCCCAGGGCGAGGCTGGCGCGCCGATCCGGCTTGGCATGATCGAGGGGCTGTCCGGCCCGTTCGCCAACGCAGGGGACGCCGTGGCGCGCAACCTGCGCATCGCCATCGACCGCGTGAACGCGCGGGGCGGGGTGAAGACCGCCGAGGGCGCCCGGCCGCTGGAATTGGTCACGTTCGACAGCAAGGGCAATGTCGATGAGAGCCTGATCCAGTTCCGCTCGCTGGTGGACAAGCGCATCCCGTTTGTACTGCAGGGCAACAGCTCGGCCGTGGCCGGGGCGCTCGTGGCGGCGATCAACCGCCACAACATGCGCCAGCCGGACGCACGCGTGCTGTTCCTCAACTACTCGGCCGTCGATCCCGCGCTGACCAACGAGAATTGCAGTTTCTGGCATTTCCGCTTCGACGCGAGTTCGGACATGCGCATGCAGGCGCTGACCGAGGCGATTCGCGGCGAACACGCGGTGCGGAAGGTCTATCTGATCGACCAGGACTACAGCTTCGGCCATCAAGTGGCGAAATCGGCACGTGAGATGCTGGCGGCCAAGCGGCCGGACATCCAGATCGTGGGCGACGAATTCCACCCGATCGGCAAGATCAAGGATTTCGCGCCGTACATCGCCAAGATCAAGGCCAGTGGCGCCGACGCGGTGATCACCGGCAACTGGGGCAATGACCTGACGCTGATGGTCAAGGCCGCGCGCGAGGGTGGGCTGGGCGCCCGCTTCTATACCTTCTATGGCAACGGCCTGGGCGCGCCGGCGGCGATGGGCGATGCCGGCGTGGGCCGTGTGCTGGCGGTGGCCGAATGGCATCCGAACGTGGGCGGCGCGGCGTCCGACGCCTTCTACCAGGCGTTCCGCACCCGCTACCCCGAGCCGCGCGACGACTACGTGCACCTGCGCATGCAGATGATGGTGGAAATGCTGGCGCGGGCCATCACCCAGGCTGGTACCACGGAGGCGGTCAAGGTGGCGCTGGCGCTCGAGAACATGCGCTTCACCAACGATTTCCACGACGCCACCGTGCGCGCGGACGACCACCAGGTGCTGCAGCCGCTCTATGTCTCGGTCATGGCGAAGCAGGGCGGGGACGTGCGCTTCGACAACGAAGGTTCTGGCTACGGCTTCCGCACGGTAAAGAAGCTCAAGACGGCCCAGACCACGCTGCCCACCACGTGCCGTATGGAGCGCCCGGCGGGCTGATCAGGCAGGCCGCGCGGATGAATTTCGCCGCGCCGGCAAATTCGGCTATAATCCGCGGCTGTCGTGCAAGGACCCCTGCGCACGGCACATGCCTCAGTCCATACCAGGCTTCAAGGCACGACGCAGGTGGCGCATTCCGCGCTGCAGCGTTCGCAAGTGAAAGGAAACCATCATGGCAATCGCCAACAAGTCCGAAGTTATCAAGCAGTTCGCCCGCGGCACCAACGACACGGGTAGCCCCGAAGTTCAGGTCGCTCTGTTGACCACCCGCATCAACGAACTGACCCCCCACTTCAAGGCCAACATGAAGGATCACCACAGCCGCCGCGGTCTGCTGCGCATGGTGAGCCGTCGTCGCCGCCTGCTGGACTACCTCAAGGCCAACGACGCCGACCGTTACCGCACCCTGATCGAAAAGCTGGGCCTGCGTAAGTAAGGTCTGCGGATGGCAGCACGAATCCTGCACAAGTTGTTCCTGCACGATTTCACGTGAGGCCGCGATGCCTGCGTCAGCTCTGCTGAGGCAGGCATTTTGCTTTTCTGGCCCGGCGGCACACCCGCTGGGTCGGCGTTGATTGTGATGTTTGCTTCACTAAATTGTCCTGGCCAAGCGGCCCGGACGCCCGTTGCGCCAAGACGTGTAACGGAGTAAGTTACCTCGCTCTTTATATTGCTCTGTGACCGGAGTCGGCCAAGGAACCGGGGTTTTGTGTCATTCCATCGCCGCATCGCCAGCCTGGTGGTGCCGCGATGGAATGGCATAGCACTTCCCTGAGACTGCGACCGGCATGAATCCGGCAGTTCGCCTGCCGCTGTGAGCGCAGGCGTCGCGGGACGCGCGTGTGTGCGCCCCGCATGCATGTATCAAGGAAACGCTCATGACCATGTTCAACAAGATCGTCAAGGAATTCCAATGGGGCCAGCATACGGTCCGCATGGAAACCGGCGAAGTCGCCCGCCAGGCTGGCGGCGCCGTGATCGTCGACGTGGAAGACACCGTGGTGCTGGCCACCGTGGTGGCCGCCAAGAGCCCGAAGGCGGGCCAGGACTTCTTCCCGCTGACCGTCGACTACATCGAAAAGACCTACGCTGCCGGCAAGATCCCCGGTGGCTTCTTCAAGCGTGAAGGCCGTCCGTCGGAAAACGAGACGCTGACCTCGCGCCTGATCGACCGTCCGCTGCGCCCGCTGTTCCCGGAAGGCTTCTACAACGAAGTGCAGGTGGTGATCCACGTGCTGTCGATCAACCCGGAAGTGCCGGCCGACATCCCCGCGCTGATCGGCGCGTCCGCCGCGCTGGCCGTGTCGGGCATCCCCTTCAATGGTCCGGTGGGCGCCGCCCGCGTGGGCTACAAGGATGGCCAGTACCTGCTGAACCCGACCCGCTCGCAGATCGCCGCGTCCGACCTGGACCTGGTGGTGGCCGGTACCGAGCGTGCCGTGCTGATGGTGGAATCGGAAGCGCAACAGCTGTCGGAAGAAGTGATGCTGGGCGCCGTGGTGTACGGCCATGAGCAGATGCAGATCGCCATCAACGCGATCCACGACCTGGTGCGCGACGGCGGCAAGCCCGAGTGGGACTGGGCCCCGGCAGCCAAGAACGAGCCGCTGATCGCCAAGGTTGGCGAGATCGGCCTGCCGCTGCTGCAGGAAGCTTACCAGCTGCGCCAGAAGTCGGCCCGCAGCCAGAAGCTGAAGGAAGTCTACGCCTCGGTGACGGCCGGTCTGGCCGAAGCTGGCGTGGAAGCCGAGAAGGTGGAAGTCGGCAACATCCTGTTCGACCTCGAAGCGAAGATCGTCCGTGGCCAGATCCTGGCCGGCGAGCCGCGCATCGACGGCCGCGACACGCGCACCGTGCGCCCGATCGAGATCCGCTCGTCGGTGCTGCCGCGCGCGCACGGCTCGGCCCTGTTCACGCGTGGGGAAACCCAGGCGCTGGTGGTGGCCACGCTGGGTACCAAGAGCGACGAGCAGATCATCGACGCGCTGGCTGGCGAATACCGCGACCGCTTCATGCTCCACTACAACATGCCCCCGTTCGCCACTGGCGAGACGGGCCGCGTGGGTAGCCCGAAGCGTCGTGAAATCGGTCACGGCCGTCTGGCCAAGCGCGCGCTGATTCCGGTCCTGCCGAAGGACGACGAGTTCGCGTACACGATCCGCCTGGTGTCGGAAATCACCGAATCGAACGGTTCGTCGTCGATGGCTTCGGTCTGCGGCGGCTGCCTGGCACTGATGGACGCCGGCGTTCCGGTCAAGGCACACGTGGCCGGCGTGGCCATGGGCCTGATCCTCGAAGGCAACAAGTTTGCCGTGCTGACCGACATCCTGGGTGATGAAGATCACCTGGGCGACATGGACTTCAAGGTGGCCGGCACCGACGCGGGCATTACCGCGCTGCAGATGGACATCAAGGTCCAGGGCATCACGAAGGAAATCATGCAGGTGGCGCTGGCGCAAGCCCGCGAAGGCCGCATCCACATCCTGCAGAACATGCAGGGCGCGATGGGCCATGCGCGTACCGAACTGTCCGCACACGCACCGCGCATGATCACGATGAAGATCCATCCGGACAAGATCCGCGAAGTCATCGGCAAGGGCGGCTCGACCATCCAGGCCCTGACCAAGGAAACCGGTACGACCATCGACATCGGCGAAGACGGCACGATCACGATCGCGTCGACGTCGACCGAAGGCATGGCGGAAGCCAAGCGCCGCATCGAGGGCATCACCGCGGAAGCCGAAGTGGGCAAGATCTACGCCGGTACCGTGCTGAAGCTGCTGGACTTCGGCGCCATCGTGAACATCCTGCCGGGCAAGGACGGTCTGCTGCACATCAGCGAGATCGTCAATGAGCGCGTGAAGGACATCAAGGACTGGCTGAAGGAAGGCCAGCAGGTGCGCGTGAAGCTGATCCAGGCCGACGAGAAGGGTCGTCTGCGCCTGTCGTTGAAGGCAGCGCTGGCGGAAGAGGGCGGCAGCATCAGCCCGATCGTCCAGAGCGACGCCCCGGCGGCGCCGGCCTCGCCCGACCAGCAGTAAGCCGGTTCGGCAGTATCCGTAGTCCTCGTAGTACCAAAAAAGCGGCTGGCGATGTCCAGCCGCTTTTTTGTTTACACTGCCGGTCATTCCATGCGGATGGGGTTTGCCCAGGCCGCATGCCACGCACGACACACTGATGAGGAACGATCATGAAAGCCATCGAGATCCGTGAATACGGCGCGCCCGAAGTCCTGCAACTGGCCGAGTGCCCCGATCCGGAGCCGAAGGCGGGCGAAGTCCTGATCCGCGTGGCGGCGGCCGGCATCAATCGTCCCGATGTGTTCCAGCGCACCGGCAACTATCCGGTGCCGCCGGGTGCTTCTGACCTGCCCGGCCTGGAAGTGGCGGGCGTGGTGGTGGGCGGCGACCTGTCGCACGCCGACAATCGCTTCGGCCTGAAGGTGGGCGACCGCGTCTGCGCGCTGGTGCAGGGCGGCGGCTACGCCGAGCTGTGCACGGCCCCGGTGGCGCAATGCCTGCCGGTGCCGGCGGGCCTGTCCGATATCGAAGCCGCCGCGCTGCCCGAGACCTTCTTCACGGTCTGGAGCAATGTGTTCGACCGTGGCCTGCTGGGCCAGGGCCCGCGCGGCAAGGACGAGACGCTGCTGATCCAGGGCGGCTCGAGCGGTATCGGCACGACCGCCATCCAGATCGCCAAGGCGCTCGGCTTCAAGGTCTTCGTGACGGCTGGCAGCGACGAGAAGTGCAAGGCCTGCGAGGACTTGGGCGCCGATCGCGCGATCAACTACAAGACCCAGGACTTCGTGGCCGAGGTCAAGGCGCTGACGGAAGGCAAGGGCGTGGACGTGATCCTCGACATGGTGGCCGGCTCGTACCTGGCGCGCGAGTTGTCGTGCATCGCCGATGACGGCCGCATCGTCATCATCGCCCTGCTGGGCGGCGGCAAGGCCGAGATTCCGCTGGGCGACATCCTGCGCCGCCGGATCACCGTGACGGGCTCGACGCTGCGGCCCCGTCCGTCGTCGTTCAAGGGCAAGATTGCCGAAGCGCTGCACCAGCAGGTGTGGCCGCTGCTGGCGGCCGGCAAGATCAAGCCGGTGATCCACCAGGTCTTCCCGGCCGCGCAGGCTGCCGACGCCCATCGCCTGATGGAGTCGAGCGAGCATATCGGCAAGATCGTGCTGACCTGGTAACGGACGGCCGATCGGCGCGACGGGGCGTCCTGTTGCGCCGGATCGGCGGCGTGTATGCAATTGTCCGCCCGTTGTGGCGGACCCCTTCCGGCCACGCTACAATAGCGGGTTTATTTCAGAGGGGGCGCTTGTGAGACAAAAGCTGGTCATCGGCAACTGGAAGATGCACGGCAGCCTGGCTGCCAACGCGGCGCTGCTCGACGGTATCAAGGCGGCTTCGGCCCGCGCGACGCTGGCTGTTTGCGCACCGTTCCCCTATCTTGCCCAGTGCCAGGCGCTGTTGTCGGGCTCGCAAGTGGCCTGGGGTGCCCAGAATGTGTCGGCTGAAGCACGTGGCGCCTTCACGGGCGAGGTCGCGGCATCGATGCTGGCCGAATTCGGGGTGAGCTACGCGCTGGTCGGCCATTCCGAGCGTCGCACCTATCACGGCGAAACCGACACCACCGTGGCGGCCAAGGCGCTACGGGCGCTCGAATTTGGCATCGTGCCCGTGGTCTGCGTCGGTGAGACGCTGGCCGAGCGCGAGGCCGGGCAGACCGAGGCCGTGGTCGGTCGTCAGTTGCAAGCCGTGTTGGATACGCTGTCTATCGAGCAGCTGGGTCGGATTGTTCTGGCCTATGAGCCCGTCTGGGCGATCGGCACCGGCAAGACCGCCACCAGCGCCCAGGCGCAAGCCGTGCATGCCGTCCTGCGTGGGCAGGTGGCAGGCAAGGACGCTGGCGTGGCATCGCGCATGGCCATCCTGTACGGCGGTAGCGTGAAGCCGGACAATGCGGCCGAACTGTTTTCCATGTCCGACATCGACGGGGGCCTGATTGGTGGCGCCTCGCTGAAGGCGGATGATTTCCTCGCGATCGGCAACGCCTGATGCCGGTTCCGATCGTCTGATCAGGCAAGTTCGAAACGAATTCAACCAAATGGCAATCTTCAAGACTTTGTTGGTAATCGTGCAGGTCCTGTCCGCGCTGGGCGTGATCGCACTGGTCCTGCTGCAGCACGGCAAGGGCGCCGATGTCGGTGCGGCGTTCGGCTCCGGTGCGTCGGGCAGCCTGTTCGGCGCCTCGGGCTCCGCGAACTTCCTGTCGCGTACCACGGCTGTGCTCGCATCGTTGTTCTTTGTCTGCACGCTGGGCTTGACGCTGCTGGGCAACTACAAGCCCAGCGCTTCGCTGGGCGTGATGGGCGCCGCGCAACAGCCCACGCCGGCCTCCGCGCCGGCTGGTGCATCGGCGCCCGCGGCCGCTGCGGCCTCGGCTCCGGCAGGTCCTGCTGTACCGAAATAATCCGCCTGTGTTCTGGCTGATTCCTGAGTTTTTTTAAAGTTGTGCGTTGAACAATTCAGGGATCTTGGGTTAGAATGCAAGGCTTGAAACGATTCCCCAGCGACGGGGCCCAAAGCGGAAGAAAACCTCTTCCACGCAGGCTCCGGAGGGTGTAAAAACCCGGCGCAAGGCAATATTGTTTCTCCCCCAGCCGACGTGGTGAAATTGGTAGACACGCTATCTTGAGGGGGTAGTGGCGAAAGCTGTGCGAGTTCGAGTCTCGCCGTCGGCACCAAACAACTTGATCGGCGTCCGTCCGGAGCCGGCCCTCGGGCCATGCTTTGGATTGCGGCGCCGGCAGTCCGCAAGGCGGCGCCGTAGCTAAGACGGGATGGCGCTTGGGGTGGGCAACAGGACGCCGCTTCAGCTGGTGCTGTTGACAACATTCCAGATAAGGCTGGCCGTATCTTGACTCTCGAAGCCTACTTCCCCGTCCTCATCTTCATCCTCTTTGGCGTCGTGCTCGGTGTGGCACTGATGTCCATTGGTCGGATACTCGGTCCCAACAATCCTGATACCGCGAAGCTGTCGCCCTACGAGTGCGGCTTCGAAGCGTTCGAGGACGCGCGCATGAAGTTCGACGTGCGCTACTACCTCATCGCCATCCTCTTTATCCTGTTCGATCTCGAAACTGCCTTCCTGTTTCCGTGGGGTGTCGCCCTCAAGGAAATCGGTTGGCCGGGATTCATCGCCATGGGCGTGTTTCTGCTGGAATTCATCGTGGGCTTCGTCTACATCTGGAAAAAGGGCGCGCTCGATTGGGAGTGATGTGAAATGGCAATCGAAGGCGTTCTCAACGAAGGTTTTGTCACGACTACCGCTGACAAGCTGATCAACTGGACCCGCACGGGCTCGCTCTGGCCGATGACGTTCGGCCTGGCCTGCTGTGCCGTGGAAATGATGCATGCCGGCGCCGCGCGCTACGACATGGACCGGTTCGGCGTGATTTTCCGCCCGTCGCCGCGTCAGTCGGACGTGATGATCGTGGCCGGCACGCTGTGCAACAAGATGGCCCCCGCGCTCCGCAAGGTCTACGACCAGATGGCCGAGCCGCGTTGGGTGATCTCGATGGGCTCGTGCGCCAATGGCGGCGGCTACTACCACTACTCGTATTCGGTGGTGCGTGGCTGCGACCGCATCGTGCCGGTCGACATCTATGTTCCGGGCTGCCCGCCGACGGCGGAAGCGCTGATCTACGGCGTGATCCAGCTCCAGAACAAGATCAAGCGTACCAACACCATTGCGCGCAAGGGCTGACATGGCGAATAACCTGGACACCCTCAAGGCCGCGCTCGAAAAGGTTCTCGGCAAGCGCGTGCAGAGCCTGGTCGAAGCGGTTGGCGAACTGACGCTGATCGTCAAGGCCGACGACTACCTCGACGTGGCCCGCCTGCTGCGCGACGAACCGTCGCTGCGCTTCGAGCAGCTGCTGGATATCTGCGGCGTCGACTATTCCGATTACGCCGATGGCGCCTGGGACGGCCTGCGCTTCGCGGCCGTGTCGCACCTGATCTCGATCACGCACAACTGGCGCCTGCGCCTGCGCGTGTTCGCGCCGGATGACGACCTGCCCGTGGTGCCGTCGCTGATCGACGTGTGGAACTCGGCCAACTGGTTCGAGCGCGAAGCCTTCGATTTCTACGGCATCGTGTTCGAAGGCCATCCGGACCTGCGCCGCATCCTGACCGACTATGGTTTCGTCGGCCACCCGTTCCGCAAGGATTTCCCGGTTTCTGGTTTCGTAGAAATGCGCTACGACCCGGAACAGAAGCGGGTGATCTACCAGCCGGTGACGATCGAGCCGCGCGAAGTCACGCCTCGCGTGATTCGCGAGGAAAACTACGGCGGCGTGCAGCACTGAGATCGACGTCATGGCAGATATCAAGAACTACACCCTGAACTTCGGCCCGCAACACCCGGCAGCGCACGGCGTGCTGCGCCTGGTGCTCGAGCTGGACGGCGAAGTCATCCAGCGTGCCGACCCCCACATCGGCCTGCTGCACCGTGCCACCGAGAAGCTGGCCGAACAGAAGACCTGGATCCAGAGCGTGCCGTACATGGACCGTCTCGACTACGTGTCGATGATGGTCAACGAACACGCCTACGTGATGGCCATCGAGCGCCTGCTGGGCCTCGAGGTGCCGGTGCGTGCGCAGTACATCCGCGTGATGTTCGACGAAATCACCCGCCTGCTGAACCACCTGATGTGGATCGGCTCGCACGCGCTCGACGTGGGCGCGATGGCGGTGTTCCTCTACGCGTTCCGTGAGCGCGAGGACATGTTCGACATGTACGAGGCGGTGTCGGGCGCGCGGATGCACGCGGCCTACTACCGTCCGGGCGGCGTCTACCGCGACCTGCCTGACACGATGCCGCAATACCGGGCGTCGAAGATCCACAACGAGCGTGCCATCAAGGTGATGAACGAAGCCCGTTCGGGCTCGCTGCTGGACTTCATCGAGGACTTCACGAATCGTTTTCCGACGTACGTGGATGAATATGAGACGCTTCTGACCGATAACCGTATCTGGAAGCAGCGTCTGGTGGACATCGGCGTGGTCAGCCCGGAGCGGGCACTGCAGATGGGCTTTACCGGCCCGATGCTGCGCGGCTCGGGCATCGAGTGGGATCTGCGCAAGAAGCAGCCCTACGAGGTGTACGACCAGCTCGACTTCGACATCCCCATTGGCACCGGCGGCGACTGCTACGCGCGCTACCTGGTGCGCGTGGAAGAGATGCGCCAGTCGAACCGGATCATCAAGCAGTGCGTGGACTGGCTGCGCCGCAACCCGGGCCCGGTGATCACCGAGAACCACAAGGTGGCGCCGCCCTCGCGCGTGGACATGAAGTCCAACATGGAAGAGCTGATCCACCACTTCAAGCTGTTCACCGAAGGCATTCACGTGCCGGCTGGCGAGGCTTACGCGGCGGTGGAGCACCCGAAGGGCGAGTTCGGTATCTATGCGATCTCGGACGGCGCGAACAAGCCGTACCGTCTGAAGATCCGTGCACCTGGCTTTGCCCACCTGGCCGCGCTGGACGAAATGGCCAGGGGACACATGATCGCCGATGCCGTGACGATCATCGGGACGCAGGACATCGTGTTCGGCGAGATCGACCGCTAAGTCGATCGAGAATCCGGAGACGGGAGTCTCCACCCAGGCGTAAAGGCCGTCACCCGGACGACGATTCGGGTTCATGCGGCCGGCCCCGCGAGTGACGGGGGCGGCAGGCGATGCCTGCGACGGACCGGCGAGGCGCAGAGCGACCTGGCCGGCGGAACATGGCAGCGACGGCTGCAAACCAGCGGAGGCCGCGAGCCGGCGTCCGCCGTATTACTGCAATGACCATGCTATCAGCAGAAGCTCTCAAGGAAATCGATCGCGCGATCGCGAAGTATCCGACCGACCAGAAACAGTCGGCCGTGATGGCGGCACTCGCCGTGGCACAGGGCGAGGTGGGCTGGGTTTCCCCCGAAGTCATGCAGTTCGTCGCCAGCTACCTCGACATGCCGCCCGTGTGGGTGGAAGAGGTGGCCACGTTCTACAACATGTATGACACCAAGCCGGTGGGCAAGTACAAGCTCACCGTCTGCACCAACCTGCCGTGCGCACTGTCCGGCGGCGACCGCGCGGGCGACTACCTGAAGCGCAAGCTCGGCATCGACTATAACGAGACCACCGCCGACGGCTGCTTCACCCTGAAAGAGGGTGAATGCATGGGCGCCTGCGGCGATGCACCGGTGATGATCGTGAACAACACCCGTATGTGCAGCTTCATGAGCAATGACAAGCTCGACGCGCTGGTCGACGAGCTGAAGACCGAAGCTGCCAAGGGAGCCAAGTAACATGACCTCTCTGCACGACCGTCACATCAAGCCGCTGATCCTGGCCGGCCTGGACGGCAAGAACTGGCACCTCGAAGACTACGTCAAGCGCGGCGGCTACAAGCAGCTGCGCCGGATCCTGACCGAGAAGATTCCGCCCGAGCAGGTGATTGCGGACGTCAAGGCGTCTGGCCTGCGCGGCCGTGGCGGCGCTGGCTTCCCCACGGGCCTGAAGTGGAGCTTCATGCCGCGTGCGTTCCCGGGCCAGAAGTACCTGGTCTGCAATACGGACGAGGGTGAGCCGGGCACGTTCAAGGACCGCGACATCATCCGCTACAACCCGCATTCGCTGATCGAGGGCATGGCCATCGGCGCGTATGCGATGGGCATCACCGTGGGTTACAACTACATCCACGGCGAGATCTGGAACGAGTACAAGATCTTCGAGGAAGCCCTCGAGGAAGCGCGTGCGGCCGGGTTCCTCGGCGACAAGATCATGGGCTCGGACTTCGACTTCCAGCTCCATGCGCACCATGGCTACGGCGCCTACATCTGCGGCGAGGAAACGGCGCTGCTGGAGTCGCTCGAAGGCAAGAAGGGCCAGCCGCGCTTCAAGCCGCCTTTCCCGGCGAGCTTCGGCCTGTACGGCAAGCCGACCACGATCAACAACACCGAGACGTTTGCCGCGGTGCCCTTCCTGCTGGAAGTGGGCCCGGAAAACTATCTCAAGCTGGGCAAGCCGAACAACGGCGGCACCAAGATCTTCTCGATCTCGGGTGACATCGAGCGTCCGGGCAACTACGAGATCCCGCTGGGCACGCCGTTCTCGACGCTGCTCGAGCTGGCTGGCGGCATGCGCGGTGGCAAGCGCATCAAGGCAGTGATTCCGGGCGGCTCGTCCGCTCCGGTGGTGCCGGGCGACCTGATGATGGCGTCGGACATGGACTACGACTCGATCGCCAAGGCCGGCTCGATGCTGGGCTCGGGCGCCGTGATCGTCATGGACGAAACGCGCTGCATGGTGCGCTCGCTGCTGCGCCTGTCGTATTTCTACTTTGAAGAATCGTGCGGCCAGTGCACGCCGTGCCGCGAAGGCACCGGCTGGCTCTATCGCATGGTCAATCGCATTGAACACGGAGAAGGGCGCCAGGAAGACCTGGACCTGCTCAACAACGTCGCGGAAAACATCATGGGGCGCACGATCTGCGCGCTCGGCGATGCAGCGGCGATGCCGGTACGCGGCATGCTCAAGCACTACTGGAAAGAGTTCGAGTATCACGTCGAACACAAGCAGTGCATGGTCCCGGCCCATTCTTAAGCGTGGCAGAACATGGTTGAACTCGAGATCGACGGCAAGAAGGTAGAGGTTGCGGAAGGCAGCCTCGTGATGGAAGCCGCCCGCAAGCTGGGCACTTACATCCCGCATTTCTGCTACCACCGCAAACTCTCCATCGCGGCGAACTGCCGCATGTGCCTGGTGGAAGTGGAGAAGGCGCCCAAGGCGCTGCCCGCCTGCGCCACGCCGGTGACGCCCGGCATGAAGGTCTTCACGAACTCTGAAAAGGCCGTCAAGGCCCAGAAGTCCGTGATGGAATTCCTGCTGATCAACCACCCGCTCGACTGCCCGATCTGCGATCAGGGCGGCGAATGCCAGCTCCAGGATCTGGCGGTGGGCTACGGTGCGTCGGAGTCGCGCTACAAGGAAGAGAAGCGCGTGGTGTTCCACAAGAATGTGGGCCCGCTGATCTCCATGGAGGAGATGACCCGCTGCATCCACTGCACCCGTTGCGTGCGCTTCGGCCAGGAAGTGGCCGGCGTGATGGAACTGGGCATGCTGAACCGTGGCGAGCACTCGGAAATCACGACCTTCGTCGGCCAGACCGTGGATTCGGAACTGTCCGGCAACATGATCGACCTGTGCCCGGTTGGCGCGCTGACGAGCAAGCCGTTCCGCTACTCGGCCCGTACGTGGGAACTGGCGCGCCGCAAGTCGGTGTCGCCGCACGACGGCCTGGGCGCGAACCTCGTGATCCAGACCAAGAACCAGCGCGTCATGCGCGTGCTGCCGCTGGAAAACGAAGAGATCAACGAGTGCTGGCTGTCGGACAAGGACCGCTTCGCCTATGAAGGCCTGAACAGCCCGGACCGCCTGGTGCGTCCGCTGCTGAAGCAGGGTGGCGAATGGATGGAAACCGACTGGCAGACCGCGCTGGAATACGTGGCCAACGGCCTCGCGAGCATCAAGCGCGACCATGGCGCCGACCAGATCGCCGCGCTGGCCAGCCCGCACAGCACGCTCGAAGAGCTGTACCTGCTCGGCAAGCTGGTGCGCGGCCTCGGCAGCGACAACATCGACTTCCGCCTGCGCCAGACCGATTTCTCGGCAGCCCTGAAGGGCACGCCGTGGCTCGGCATGCCGGTGGCCGACGTGACCACGCTGCAACGCGTGCTCGTGATTGGTTCGTCGTTGCGCAAGGATCACCCGCTGCTGGCCTCGCGTCTGCGTCAGGCTGGCAAGAAGGGCGCTCGCTTGACGGTGCTGGGCGCTGGCGGTGAAGACCTGCTGATGCCGGCAACGCGCATCGACGTGGCCCCGTCCGCCTGGACCGCCGCCCTGGCCGGTGTGGCCCGTGCCGTGGCGTCTGCCAAGGGCGTGGCGGCTCCCGCCGGTACCGATGGTTTCGATGGCGGCGACGCCGCGGCCAAGCTGGCCGAAGCGCTGCTGTCCGGCGAACGCCGCGCGGTGTTCCTCGGCAACGAGGCCGTGCGCCACCCGCAATTCTCGGCGCTGCACGCGCTGGCACAGTGGATCGCCACGGAAACGGGCGCGACGCTGGGCTTCCTGACCGAAGCGGCCAACACCGTCGGCGGCTACATCGCCGGCGCGCTGCCGCAGCAAGGCGGTGCCAATGCACAGGCGATGCTCGACACGCCGCGCAAGGCCTATATCGTACTGAACGCCGAGCCCGAGTTCGACACCGCCGACGCCCGCAAGGCGCTGGCTGCGCTAAACCAGGCCGGTACGGTCGTGGTGCTGTCGCCGTTCCGCTCGGAAGCGGCCATGCAGTACGCCGACGTGATCCTGCCGGTGACGCCGTTCACGGAAACCGCCGGTACCTTCGTCAATGCCGAAGGCACGCCGCAGAGCTTCAACGGCGTGGTGCGCGCACTGGGCGAATCGCGTCCGGGCTGGAAGGTGCTGCGCGTGCTGGGCAACCTGCTGGACGTGCCGGGCTTCGACTTCGACACGGCGGAAGCCGTGCGCGAGGAAGTGCTGGCCAAGCCGGTGGCGCCGCAACTGAATAACACCACCGATGCCCCGATCCGCGTGACGGCAGCTGCCGCCAACGGTATCGAGCGCATTGCCGATGTACCGATCTACCACGCCGACCCGATCGTGCGCCGTGCCGACTCGCTGCAGCTGACCGCGGCTGCGCGCCGTGCAATGCAGGTGGCGCTGTCGTCGGACCTGTTCGACAAGCTGGGCGTGCAGGTGGGCGACCCGGTGCGCGTGACGCAGGGCGAGGGTAGCGTGGTGCTGCCGGCTGCACTGGAAATCACGCTGCCGGCCAACACCGTGCGCGTGCCGGCCGCTACCGTGGCCGCCGCGACGCTGGGTGCGCTGTACGGTAACGTCACCGTCGAGAAAGCCATCGAGCTGCCGGGCCAGCAGGCCACGGCAACGCCGGCGGCCACCGCATAAGAAGAGCGAGAACGCAACATGATCGATTGGATTACCTCGCAAGGCCAGGCCGTGTTCGGTGGCGCGTGGACGCCGCTGTGGATTCTCATCCGCGCGGTGGTCATCGTGGTCCCGCTGCTGCTGTGCGTGGCCTACCTGATTCTCTGGGAGCGCAAGCTGATTGGCTGGATGCACGTGCGGATCGGTCCGAACCGCGTGGGCCCGCTCGGCCTGCTGCAGCCGATTGCCGACGTGCTGAAGCTGCTGCTCAAGGAAGTCATGATGCCGTCGCAGGTCAGCCGGGGCATGTACCTGGTGGCCCCGCTGATGGTGCTGATGCCGGCCGTTGCGATCTGGGCGGTGATCCCGTTCCAGGCCGAGGTGGTGATGGCCGACGTGAACGCCGGCCTGCTCTATGTGATGGCGATCAGCTCGGTGGGCGTCTATGGCGTGATCCTGGCCGGTTGGGCCTCGAACTCGAAGTATGCGTTCATCGGCGGGATGCGCGCCGCTGCGCAGATGGTGTCGTATGAAATCGCCATGGGCTTCGCGCTCGTGACGGTGCTGATGGTGTCGGGCAGCCTGAACCTGTCGGCCATCGTGAACAGCCAGAACACCGGCTACTTCGCCAACATGGGCATCAACGTGCTCTCGTGGAACTGGTTGCCGCTGCTGCCGATGTTCGGCGTCTACTTCATCTCGGGCGTGGCGGAAACAAACCGTCACCCGTTCGACGTGGTGGAAGGCGAATCGGAAATCGTCGCCGGCCACATGATCGAATACTCGGGCATGGGCTTCGCGCTGTTCTTCCTGGCCGAATACATCAACATGATCGTCATCTCGACGATGACCGCGCTGATGTTCCTTGGCGGCTGGGCGCCCCCGTTCTCGAGCGCGCTGACCAACTGGATTCCGGGCTTCTTCTGGCTGCTGATCAAGGTTTTCCTGCTGCTGTCGGTATTCATCTGGATCCGTGCATCGTTCCCGCGCTACCGCTATGACCAGATCATGCGCCTGGGTTGGAAGATCTTCATTCCGCTGACCGTAGGCTGGCTGATCATCGTGGCGATCTGGATCAAGTCGCCGTGGAACATCTGGCACTGATGTGCCCGGCGACGGCGCGCTGCTGCAAGTGGCAGGGCGCGCCGCGCGGAAATAATTAGGAAGCAATCGTCATGCTGCTCGCCATCAAGGACTTCTTCAACAGCCTGCTCCTGAAGGAACTCTTCAAGGGCATGGCGCTGACCGGCCGCTATCTCTTCGCGCGCAAGATCACCGTCCAGTTCCCGGAAGAGAAAACGCCGATGTCGCCGCGTTTCCGCGGTCTGCACGCGCTGCGTCGCTACCCGAACGGGGAAGAGCGTTGCATCGCCTGCAAGCTGTGCGAAGCGGTGTGCCCGGCCGTGGCCATCTCGATCGAGTCGGACCAGCGTACGGACGGCACGCGCCGCACCACGCGTTACGACATCGACCTGACCAAGTGCATTTTCTGCGGCTTCTGCGAGGAAGCCTGCCCGGTCGACGCGATCGTCGAGACGCACATTCTCGAGTATCACGGCGAGAAGCGCGGCGACCTGTACTTCACGAAGGACATGCTGCTGGCCGTGGGCGACCGCTACGAGCCGCAGATTGCCGCGAGCAAGGCTGCGGACGCCAAGTACCGCTAAGCAGGTCAGCCTCGCTGAACAGGGCGGGCGCCGGAAGCGGCACCCGGACCTGAAGTGAATTTGAATTTGAATCGGCCCTGAACAGGGGCCACCAGAAGGATGCCGCGCACGGCGCGGGCCACCCCGGGGGTGGTTCGTGCCGCGCGGCCCAAAGAGGATCCGATAGGGACCATGGAACTCACGACCGCCATCTTCTACGTCTTTGCGCTGGTGCTGGTGCTCTCTGCACTGAAAGTCATCACGGCAAAGAACCCGGTGCATTCCGCACTGTTCCTCGTCCTGGCGTTCTTCACCGCCGCGGCGATCTGGATGATCCTGAAGGCGGAGTTCCTCGCCATCCTGCTCGTGCTCGTCTACGTGGGCGCCGTGATGGTGCTGTTCCTGTTCGTGGTGATGATGATCGATATCGATATCGAGCACCTGCGCCGCGACTTCTGGACCTACGTGCCGCTGGCCTCGGTGGTGGGCGCGCTGATCATCGCCGAAATGGCGATCGTGCTGGTGCGCAACTTCATCGGCACCACGGCCGCCGCGCTGCCGCCCGGCTCGCAGGACCCGAACTACTCGAACACCGGCGCGCTCGGCAAGCTGATCTACACCGACTACATCTTCGCGTTCGAAGTGGCCGGCATCATCCTGCTCGTGGCCATCGTCGCCGCCGTGGCGCTGACGCTGCGCCGCCGCAAGGACGTCAAGGCACAGGATGTGTCGAACCAGCTGCGTACCCGCCGCGACGACCGCGTGCGCCTGGTGAACATGCCGGCCGAGGGCCGGGCCGGAGCGGATGCGAACGCAGCCGCCAATAAGAACTAAGCCCGGAGAATAACGCTGTGCTCTCTCTCGCCCACTTCCTCGTGCTCGGTGCGATCCTGTTCGCAATCAGCATCGTTGGCATCTTCCTGAACCGCAAGAACGTAATCGTGCTGCTGATGGCGCTCGAGTTGATGCTGCTTGCGGTCAATATGAACTTCGTCGCCTTCTCGCACTATATGGGCGACCTGGCCGGACAGGTTTTCGTTTTCTTCATCCTTACGGTGGCCGCTGCCGAGTCGGCAATCGGTCTGGCAATCCTGGTCGTGCTGTTCCGTAACCTGGACACGATCAACGTGGATGACATGGATACGCTCAAGGGCTGATCCATGACCTCCATGACCCAAGACTGCTCCCCGACCGCACACCAATAAGCGTCCTATGGCAACCACGCTCAACCCCAACCTGCTGCTGGCGATTCCGCTGGCGCCGCTCGCCGGCGCCGCGATAGCCGGCCTGTTCGGCACCAAGTTCTTCGGCACGTTCTCCTCGGACACGCGCGGCGGCCGCATCGTGGCCCACACTGCCACGATCCTCGGTGTGGCCATCGCCTTCATCCTCTCGCTGCTGGTGCTGCGCGACGTGATGGACGGCGCCGGCTACAACGGCACTGTCTACGAGTGGATGGCCATCGGCAGCCTGAAGATGGAAGTCGGCTTCCTGGTGGATTCGCTGACCGCGATGATGATGGTCGTCGTGACCTTCGTGTCGCTGATGGTGCACATCTACACCGTCGGCTACATGCAGGGCGACGACGGCTACAACCGATTCTTCGCCTACATCTCGCTGTTCACCTTCTCGATGCTGATGCTGGTGATGAGCAACAACTTCCTGCAGCTGTTCTTCGGCTGGGAAGCGGTGGGCCTCGTCTCGTACCTGCTGATCGGCTTCTGGTACACGCGCCCGACGGCCATCTTCGCCAATATGAAGGCGTTCCTGGTCAACCGCGTGGGCGACTTCGGTTTCATCCTCGGCATCGGTCTGCTGCTGGCCTACAGCGGCAGCATGGATTACAGCGCCGTGTTCGCCAAGCGCGAGGCACTGGCCGCCGTGACCTTCCCGGGCACCGACTGGATGATGCTGACCGTGGCCTGCATCTGCCTGTTCATCGGCGCGATGGGCAAGTCGGCGCAGTTCCCGCTGCACGTGTGGCTGCCTGACTCGATGGAAGGCCCGACCCCGATCTCGGCACTGATCCACGCGGCAACGATGGTGACCGCCGGCATCTTCATGGTGGCGCGCATGTCGCCGCTGTTCGAACTGTCGGATACCGCGTTGTCCTTCGTGCTGGTGATCGGCGCGATCACCGCGCTGTTCATGGGCTTCCTGGGCATCATCCAGAACGACATCAAGCGCGTGGTGGCGTACTCCACGCTGTCGCAGCTGGGCTACATGACCGTGGCACTGGGCGCTTCGGCCTACTCGGTGGCGGTGTTCCACCTGATGACGCACGCGTTCTTCAAGGCACTGCTGTTCCTTGGCGCCGGCTCGGTCATCATCGGCATGCACCACGACCAGGACATCCGCAACATGGGCGGCCTGCGCAAGTACATGCCGATCACCTGGATCACGTCGCTGGTGGGCTCGCTGGCCCTGATCGGCACGCCGTTCTTCGCGGGCTTCTATTCGAAGGACTCGATCATCGAGGCCGTCGCCGAGTCGCATATCGCCGGTTCGGGCTTTGCGTACTTCGCGGTGCTGGCCGGTGTGTTCGTGACCGCCTTCTACTCGTTCCGCATGTACTTCCTGGTGTTCCACGGTGAAGAGCGCTTCGGCAAGGCCCACGCGCACGATCACCACGATCATCACGAGGAAGAAGAAGAATCGCACGGTGACGACCATCACCATGGTCTGGCACCGGGCGAGAAGCCGCACGAGTCGCCGTGGGTGGTGACGCTGCCGCTGGTGCTGCTGGCCATTCCGTCGGTCATCATCGGCGCCATCGCCATCGAGCCGATGCTGTTCGGCGAGTTCTTCAAGCACGGCGTCGCGTTCAAGGACGTGATCTTCGTGGGCGAGAACCACCATGCGATGGAAGAGCTGCGCGAAGCGTTCCACGGCTGGGTGCCGATGGCGATCCACTCGCTGACGACCCCGGTGCTGTGGCTGGCCATCGCTGGCGTGGTGCTGTCGTGGTTCTTCTACATGAAGCGCCCGGACATTCCGGCCGCGATCCAGCAACGCTTCTCGGGCCTCTACAAGCTGCTCGACAACAAGTACTACATGGACGCGTTCAACCAGGCGGTGTTCGCACGTGGTGCGCGCCTGCTGGGTACCGGCCTGTGGAAGGGCGGCGACCAGGGCCTGATCGATGGCCTGTTCGTCAACGGTTCGGCCCGTGTGGTGGCGTCTTTCGCTGCCGCCAGCCGCTACCTGCAGTCCGGCTACATCTACCATTACGCATTCGCGATGATCCTCGGCATGCTGGTGCTCCTGACGCTGACGATCACTGGCGTGATAGGCACCAAGTGATAGGCACCAAGTAAGGAAAACAAAGAAATGGTTCTGTCTTTCGCAATCTGGCTGCCTATCTTCTTCGGCTTGCTGGTCCTCGCCTCGGGCTCTGATCGCAGCAAGTGCTACGTGCGCTGGATGTCGCTGTTCGGCGCGCTGGCCAGCTTCGTCGTTACGCTGCCGCTCGTGTTTCACTTCGAGACCGCCTCGGCGGCCATGCAGTTCGTCGAGAACGTGAACTGGATCGACCGCTTCAAGATCAACTACCACCTCGGGGTGGACGGGATCTCGATGTGGTTCGTCGTGCTGACCTCGTTCATCACCGTGATCGTCGTGATCTCGGCCTGGGAAGTGATTACCGAGCGCGTGGCCGAGTACATGGCCGCGTTCCTGATCCTGTCCGGGCTGATGGTCGGCGTGTTCTGCGCGCTCGACGGCATGCTGTTCTACGTGTTCTTCGAGGCCACGCTGATCCCGATGTACATCATCATTGGTGTCTGGGGCGGCCCGAACCGCGTCTACGCGGCCTTCAAGTTCTTCCTCTACACGCTGCTCGGCTCGCTGCTGACGCTGGTTGCGCTGCTGTATCTCTACAGCAAGACCGGTACCTTCGACATCCTGTCGTGGCACCAGGCCAAGCTGTCGATGAACGAGCAGATCGCGCTGTTCCTGGCGTTCTTCATGGCCTTCGCGGTCAAGGTGCCGATGTGGCCGGTCCACACCTGGCTGCCGGACGCCCACGTGGAAGCGCCGACCGGCGGTTCCGTGGTGCTGGCCGCGATCATGCTGAAGCTGGGTGCTTACGGCTTCCTGCGGTTCTCGCTGCCGATCGCCCCGGATGCCAGCCACACGCTCGCCCCGTTCATCATCACGATCTCGCTGATCGCGGTGATCTACATCGGCCTCGTGGCGCTGGTCCAGGCCGACATGAAGAAGCTGGTGGCCTACTCGTCGATCGCCCACATGGGTTTCGTGACGCTGGGCTTCTTCATCTTCAACGACATCGGCGTGGAAGGCGGCATCATCCAGATGATCTCGCACGGCTTTATCTCGGGCGCCATGTTCCTGTGCATCGGCGTGCTCTATGATCGCGTGCACTCGCGCCAGATCGCCGACTACGGCGGTGTGGTGAACACGATGCCGAAGTTCGCAGCGCTGTCGGTGTTCTTCGCCATGGCCAACTGCGGCCTGCCGGCCACCTCGGGCTTCGTGGGCGAGTTCATGGTCATCCTGGGCGCCGTGAAGTACAACTTCTGGATCGGCCTGCTGGCTGCCACGGCCCTGATCCTCGGCGCGGCGTACTCGCTGTGGATGGTCAAGCGCGTGATCTTTGGCGACATCGTGCACCAGCACGTGCGCGAGCTGATCGACCTGAACAAGCGCGAGTTTTTCATGCTGGGCCTGCTGGCCGTCATGACGCTGTACATGGGCCTGTACCCGAAACCCTTTACCGATGTGATGCACGCGTCGGTCGCGAACCTGCTGTCCCACGTGGCGCAGTCCAAGCTGTAACAGCGGGGGAGAGAAATCAACATGCAACCGTCTTCTAGCCTGGCTCCGGTGGCGCCAATCATCTTCCTGGCGATTGCCGTCGCGGCGATCAACTGGATCGACCTTGCCCGTGGCAAGGGCAGCAAGAGCGTGGCGTACCCGCTGTCGCTGCTGACCACCCTGGTGCTTACCGTCTGGTTCGGCATGGACGCCGCCGCCGGCGAAACGCACTACGCCTTCGCCAACCTCGTCGTGATCGACCCGATGGCCAATGTGCTGTCGGCGTTCTGCTCGGCCGGCATGTTCCTGACGCTGGTCTATACGCGCAGCTACCTCGGCGAGCGTGACATGTTCGCGGGCGAGTTCTACATGCTCGCGCTGTTCACGCTGGGCGGGCAGATCGTCATGATCACCGGCAACAACTTCCTGACCCTGTACCTGGGCCTGGAACTGCTGTCGCTCTCGTCCTACGCGCTGGTGGCCCTGCGCCGCGAGTCGCGCGTGACGTCGGAATCGGCAATGAAGTACTTCGTGCTGGGCGCGCTGGCTTCGGGCTTCCTGCTCTACGGCGTGTCGATGATGTACGGCGCCACCGGTTCGCTGAATCTGGGCGAAGTGTTCCGTGCCGTGGAATCGGGCCGTATCAACACGACGATGCTGGCCTTCGGCGTGGTGTTCATCGTCGCCGGCCTGTCGTTCAAGCTCGGCGCCGCGCCGTTCCATATGTGGATTCCGGACATCTACCAGGGTTCGCCGACTGCCGTGACGCTGCTGATCGCGGCCGGCCCGAAGGTCGCCGCCTTCGCGCTGTTCATGCGCGTGCTGGTGGAAGGCCTGCTGCCGCTGGCCAATGACTGGCAGATGATGCTGGTCGTGCTGTCGGTGCTGTCGCTGGCGATCGGTAACCTGACCGCCATCGTCCAGACCAACCTGAAGCGGATGCTGGCGTACTCGACCATCTCGCACATGGGCTTCATCCTGCTGGGCCTGCTGTCCGGCGTGGTGGCGAACAAGACGGATGGTGCCGCCGATGCGTACAGCGCATCGATGTTCTACTCGGTGACGTACATGCTGACCACGCTCGGCACGTTCGGCCTGATCCTGATCCGCACCCGCAAAGGCTTCGAAGCCGAGACGCTTGATGACCTGAAGGGCATGTCGCGCCGCCACCCGTGGTTCGCGCTGCTGATGCTGGTGATGATGTTCTCGATGAGCGGCATCCCGCCGACCGTTGGCTTCTACGCCAAGCTGGCCGTGCTGGAAGCGGTGGTTTCGGCTGGCATGAGCTGGCTGGCGATCGTCGCGGTGCTGTTCTCGTTGATCGGCGCGTTCTACTACCTGCGCGTGATCAAGCTGATGTACTTCGATGCGCCGGTGGGTGAAGAGCCGCTGGAAGCGTCGATTGGCCTGCGCTCGGTGCTGAGCCTGAATGGCCTGGCCATCATCCTGCTGGGCCTGTTCCCTGCGGCGCTGATGAACCTGTGCTACCAGGCGATCCGCGCCACGCTGGCGTCCTGATCGTCACCCATAGAATAGGCACCGGATCATGAGTTCCTCGGCGGGCGGCTGGTTTGTCATCTTGTTGGCACTGGTGTGTGCCAACCTGCCGTTCGTCAACCAGCGCCTGTTCGCGGCCGTGGGCCTCCGCTGGAAGGATGCCCGCAAGCCGCTGTGGGTGCGGGTGGCGGAACTGATCGTGTGGTACGCGGTGGCAGGTGCCGCCGGTTTCGCGGTGGAGGCTGGCCTCGGCAACGCCTTCCCGCAGGGCTGGCAGTTCTACGCCATTACAGCTTGCATGATGCTGGTGTTCGCCTTCCCCGGCTTCACTTGGCAATACCTGGTCAAACATCGCACGGCCTGAAGGCTTGCCCGCGCCCCGGCCGTGCTTTCCTCACCGGAGCGTTCATGACGGACAAGACCCACAAGGCCCCCCCGGCGCCCGCAAGCGGTGCCGACGAGCATCTCAGCGAAACCTGCGTGGCGTCCGCCACCCTCCATCGCGGTAAATTCCTCACCCTCAAGCAAGACATCGTCAGGCTGCCGGACGGCAAGCAAGCCGGCCGCGAGTACGTGCTGCATCCGGGCGCGGTCATGATGATCCCGCTGTTCGACGACGGCACCGTGCTGATGGAACGCCAGTTCCGCTACCCGGTGGGCGAGGTCATGCTCGAGTTTCCGGCCGGCAAGCTGGACCCGGAGGAGGGCGCGCTGCGCTGCGGCCAGCGCGAGTTGCTGGAGGAGACCGGCTATACCGCCCAGCGCTGGGACTATCTGACGCGGATTCACCCGGTCATTTCCTACTCTACCGAATTCATCGACCTGTTCCTGGCGCGCGACCTGACGGCCGGCGAATCCAAGCTCGATGACGGCGAATTTCTCGAGACCTTCATCACGCCGGCGGGCCAGGTCATTGACTGGGTCCGGCAGGGCCGGATCACCGACGTCAAGACCATCATCGGCGCGTTCTGGCTCGAAAAGATCCTCTCAGGAGCTTGGCAGCCGGGCGAACAATCCGAGCCGCCGTTCCCCGTGAGCCGCGTCGGCTGAATCTGCACATTACTGTTAAGCTTGCGGCGGCTGCGAGCCGGACATCCCGGGGTTTTCCCTTGGTTTTCCTGGTCTGGCGGGCCCGCCTTGGCCGTTTGTGTTTCCAACGCATCCTGCTAGGCGAAACGGTCAGAGAAAAAATTAGCACGACCGTTCACAAAATTTCGATTCACGGCTAATATTTGCCCGACGGGCTGGAAAGATCATGAAGGTGCTCGACCTGCGCTGTGCGCAAGACCATCGTTTCGAGGGCTGGTTCGCCTCGGAGGAAGATGCGCAATCGCAGTTCTCGCGCGACCTCGTCCAATGCCCGGTCTGTGGCGACCACGCGGTCAGTCGTTTGCCGAGCGCGCCGCGCCTGAATCTCTCGGGCGCCACCGCCAGGCAGGAGACACCCAAGCCGGCCAATGCGCCGGGCGCGGTGAATGCCGAAGTCCAGCAAGCGTTGCAGGCAGTGCAGGCGCGCTACCTGTCGGCGGTACGGCAGGTGCTGGCACAGACCGAGGACGTGGGCGACCGCTTTGCCGAGGAGGCGCGGCGCATGCACTACGACGAAGCACCGGAACGCGGCATTCGCGGTTCGGCTTCGGCGGAGGATGTGCAGGCGCTGGCCGAGGAGGGCATCGAGACCTTTCCGCTCATCGTGCCGGACGCATTGAAGCAGACGGCCCACTGAACAAGCATCCTGTGCCCGGTTTTCCCGCGCAGTGATGCGCAGGGATAACAACTCGCCGCGCGCTCAACTAGGGAGCCGGCACCACTGGAGACGGGCATGGATCTCAACTACTCGGCGGCCGACAACGACTTCCGACAGGAAGTGCGTAGCTGGCTCGAAGCCAACCTGCCGGCGCAAATCAGCGAGAAGGTTCTCAATCATCGCCGCCCCAATCGCGATGATTTCAAGACGTGGCACAAGCTGCTGGCCGGCAAGGGCTGGTCGGCCCCGCACTGGCCGGTAGAGTTCGGCGGCACGGGCTGGAATGCTACGCAGCGCCATATCTGGGACGAGGAAAATGCCCGCGTCGGCGCGCCCGGCGTGCTGCCGTTCGGCGTGGCGATGGTCGCGCCCGTGATCATCAAGTACGGCAATGCCGAGCAGAAGTCCTACTACCTGCCGCGTATTCTCGATTGCACCGACTGGTGGTGCCAAGGCTACTCCGAGCCAGGTTCAGGTTCGGACCTCGCATCGCTGAAGACGCGCGCCGAACTGACCTCGGACGGCAAGCACTACATCGTCAACGGCCAGAAGACCTGGACCACGCTCGGCCAGCACGCCGACATGATCTTCTGCCTGGTCCGCACGGATCCCGAAGCCAAGAAGCAGGAGGGCATCTCCTTCCTGCTGATCGACATGAAGACGCCCGGCATCACCGTGCGCCCGATCATCATGCTCGACGAAGAGCATGAGGTGAACGAGGTCTTCTTCGACAACGTAAAGGTACCTGTCGAGAACCGCGTGGGCGAGGAAAACCGCGGCTGGACCTACGCCAAGTACCTGCTCGGCCATGAGCGCACCGGCATTGCCCGCGTGGGCAACTCCAAGCGCGAACTGGGCTTCCTGAAGCGGGTGGCGCGCCAGCAGCAAAAGAATGGCAAGCCGCTGCTGGAAGATCCGGTGTTCGGCGCCAAGGTAGCTGCGCTCGAAATCGAACTGATGGCGCTGGAGTTGACCGTGCTGCGCGTGGTGTCCAGCGAGGCGGCAGGGAAGGGTCCCGGCCCTGAGGCATCGATGCTCAAGATCAAGGGCACCGAGATCCAGCAGATGCTGACCGAACTGATGGTGGAAGCCGTCGGCCCGTACGCACAGCCGTTCGATACGGCCTACCTCGAGTGCGAGCAGCCGCACGCGGTGACCGGTTTCGACGACGCCGCGCCGCTGGCCGCGTACTACTTCAACTATCGCAAGACCTCCATCTACGGCGGGTCCAACGAAATTCAGAAGAACATCATCAGCCAGATGATTCTGGGGCTGTGAGGAGACACGCAACATGAACTTCAATCTCAGCGACGAACAGAAGCAACTGGCCGACGCCGTCCGCCGCTTCATCGACAAGAGCTACGACTTCGAGTCGCGCAAGAAAAACATCAAGGCCGAGGCTGGCTACGGCGAGGGCACCTGGGGCGCGCTGGTCGAACTGGGCCTGACCGCGCTGCCGGTGCCGGAAGCGCAGGGCGGCTTCTCGGGCACGGCCGTCGACATGATGGTGGTGCAGCAGGAACTGGGCCGCGGCCTGGTGGTGGAGCCGTACTTCGCCACCGTGGTGGCTGCGCATGCGCTGAAGCTGGCTGGCGGCCAGGACGCCCTGCTTGAGCAGGTAGCCGGTGGCGAGGTCAAGCTGGCCACGGCGTTCAACGAGCCGCAGTCGCGCTACACGCTGAATGATGTGCGCGTGACGGCCAAGGGCGGCAAGCTCAACGGCCGCAAGGTGGTGGTGATCCACGGTGCGCAGGCCGACAAGCTCGTGGTGTCCGCCCGCACCAGCGGCGCCGATGCCGACACGAACGGCATCTCGCTGTTCCTGGTCGATACGAAGGGCGCCGGCGTGACCGTGACCGACTACCGCACCATCGACAACCTGCGCGCTGCCGACGTGACCTTCCAGGACGCCCCGGCCACGCTGCTGGGTGCCGAAGGGCAGGGCTGGGACGTGCTCGAATCTACCGCCGACTACGGCGCGGTGCTGCTCTGCGCCGAAGCCGTGGGCGTGATCGACACGCTGAACGCCGCCACGCTCGAATACGCCAAGACGCGCCAGCAGTTCGGCATGCCGATCGCCCGCTTCCAGGCGCTCCAGCACCGCATGGTCGAGATGTTCATCCATGCCGAGCAGGCCCGTTCGATCACGCTGCTGGCTGCGGCCCGCTTCGAGGAGTCGAATCCCGAGGCGCGCCGCCGCTACGTGTCCGCCGCCAAGGCGCGCGTGGGGCAGGCCGCTCGCACGGTTGGCCAGGAAGCGGTGCAGATCCACGGTGGCATGGGCGTGACGGACGAACTGCCGGCCGCGCACATGTTCAAGCGCCTGACGCTGATCAACACCACGTTTGGCGATGTGGACCATCACCTGGGTCGCTTCGCCAGCCAGCCGGGTTTCCAGGCAGCCGCCTGAGGCCCCCGCAGTACAGAAACCGCGCCCGTTGTCCCCGGCGCGGTTTTTTGCTTCTGGTTACGCCATCTACGGAGCGAACATGTCAAAGATGTATTTCGAGGATTACCAGGTCGGCGGCGAGCACCCGCTGGGCAGCTACACGGTCACCGAGGCGGAGATCGTGGCATTTGCCAGCCAGTACGACCCCCAGCCGTTCCATATCGACAAGGACGCGGCCGCCAAGAGCATCTACGGCGGGCTGATCTCGAGCGGTTGGATGACCTGCGCGATCATGATGAAGCTGCTGGTGAAGTCCATGGGCGACCGGAGCAGCAGCATGGGCTCGCCGGGCGTGGACGAGATCCGCTGGATCAAGCCCGTCTATGCTGGCGATACGCTGACGGTCGTGCTGAAGGTGCTGGAGACGCGGCCGTCCTCGTCCAAGCCGGACCGCGGCGTGGTGCTGACCCAGTGGCAGGCCACCAACCAGCATGGCGAGCTGGTTTGCACGGTCAAGGGCATGGGCATGTACGGCCGGCGGCCGGCATAATACGAACCCCGAATCGAGACGACGCAAGAGAGGAGACACCATGCGCACCATCGCATCGCTGGAAGAGCTGGAGGGCCTGCAAGGCCAGGAAGTGGCCGTCAGCGACTGGACCGAGATTACGCAGCAGCAGGTCAACCTGTTTGCCGAAGCCACTGGCGACCATCAGTGGATCCACGTCGACGTGGAGCGCGCCAAGCGCGAGTCCCCGTTCGGCGCCCCGGTTGCCCATGGCTTCCTGACGCTGTCGCTGCTGCCGCAGTTCATGCAGAACGCCATCCATATGGAAGGCGTCAAGATGGGCGTCAACTACGGCCTGAACCGGGTGCGATTCACTTCGCCGGTGCCGGTGGGCAGCCGCCTGCGCGCCCGCGTGAAGCTGCTCAAGGTCGAGCGGCTCGACCCGACGCCCAACGGCCTGATCGGCGCCCAGTCCACCTGGGAGGTGACGGTCGAGCGGGAGGGCAGCGATCGCCCGGTCTGCGTGGCAGAATCGATTAGCCGACGCTACTCCTGAGCGCCAGCCAGTTCCGATCTGAATCGGAAAACGACGAGGGCCGCTAGAACGCGGCCCTCGTCGTTTGTCCAGCGGAATCGTCGAAAAACGATCCATCACGACATGACTGTTTCCTGCGCGCGACACTTTCGGGCGGCCGATGTCATTGTCCGATTTTCCGAACAGTGTTTCCGCACCCCGTGGGTTTACCCCTAATGTTGCGTTGCGGTACAGTCGCGCCCACGATGCTTTATGTTATGCGATATCCGCTCGAAGACCGTGCCCGCTGCGCTGGCGGGGTGGTCGAAACCGGTGGAAATCGCGTGAGCGTCGTGACACAACGCTCGTCCCGGCGGCAGTCTTGAGCCGGGATCGATCGCAGTTCAGGCAGTCGGTTACCTCAGCGCACGCACCGCCCCCTCCGGCATCCCGCGCACGCAGTCGTCAGTTGCTGTCCAGCCGCGTTCATGGCGTTGCCCGGCCGCATGGTCCGCAGGCGCTTGCATCGCCAGTCCCGCAACGCCAGCTTTGGACACGTCCTCCGGTTTTTCCCAGCCCAGCCAGCCAGTTGCCCCGTGCAGCGGATGGCGGTGCCGCGCCTGCATGTCGGGAGCGGCCCAACCAGACCGTCGTGACATGAAAAAACCCATAATGCCGCGCTGGACGCGGTTCCTGCCTAGCCTTGGCTTGCTGTTGCTGGCCGGCTGCAACATGACGCTGCTCGACCCGAAGGGTCAGGTCGGTGTCGACATCAAGGGCATCATCCTGATCGCCACCTGGCTCATGCTGCTGGTGGTGGTGCCGGTGATCGTCCTGACGCTGGTCTTCGCCTGGAAGTACCGCGCCACGAACACGGCTGCCCGGTACGAGCCGGACTGGTCGCACTCGACCAAGATCGAAGTGGTGGTCTGGCTGATCCCCTGCATCATCATCGCGGTGCTGGGCTACATCACCTGGAAGTCGTCGCACGACCTGGACCCCTACAAGCCGCTGGAATCGAACGTCAAGCCGATCACGGTGGAAGCGGTCGCGCTGAACTGGAAATGGCTGTTCATCTATCCGGAACTGAAGATCGCCACGGTCAACCAGCTGGCGCTCCCGGTGGGTACCCCGGTGAACTTCAAGATCACCTCGGATTCGATCATGAATTCGTTCTTCATCCCCCAGCTGGGCAGCCAGGTGTATGCCATGGCCGGGATGGAGACCAAGCTGCACCTCATCGCCAACGAAACCGGCACGTATGACGGCATGTCCGCCAACTACAGCGGCGGCGGCTTCTCGGGCATGAAATTCAAGGCCATTGCGATGTCGAACTTCGACTTCGACGCGTGGGTGGCCCAGGTGCGCGCTTCTGACCGCCAACTCGCTGCCGCGGACTACAAGGTCCTGGCCAAGCCGAGCGAAGCGGAACCGGTTGCCCTCTACGGCAAGGTCGAAGACGGCCTGTACACCGGCATCCTGCATCAGTACATGGGCGCCGACGGCCGCGCCATGGCCCGCGAGGGCTTCGATGGCGGCCCGGTCTGCACGTCGCGTAACACGCTCGGCGAAGAGCGGGTGTCCATGACCACGCCGGCCAAGCCGGCGCTGGGCGCGCAATCCTAGGAGCAATGATGTTTGGCAAATTGAGTTTGTCGGCGATTCCGTTTCATGAGCCGATCATCATGATCACACTGAGCTGCGTGGCCCTGGGCGGGCTGGCGCTGCTCGGTGGGATTACGTACTTCAAGAAGTGGAACTACCTGTGGAGCGAGTGGATTACGTCCGTCGACCACAAAAAGATCGGCGTGATGTATTCGCTGGTGGCGCTGATCATGCTGCTGCGCGGCTTTGCCGACGCGGTCATGATGCGTACCCAGCTGGCGCTGGCCACCAACGGCGACCCCGGCATCCTGCCCCCTGAGCACTACGACCAGATCTTCACCGCCCACGGCGTGATCATGATCTTCTTCGTGGCCATGCCGCTGATGACGGGCCTGATGAACCTCGTGGTGCCGCTGCAGATCGGCGCGCGCGACGTGGCGTTCCCGTTCCTGAACACGCTGAGCTTCTGGCTGTTCGTGGCCGGCGCGATGCTGGTCAACGTGTCCCTGGGGGTTGGTGAATTCGCACGTACCGGCTGGCTGGCGTATCCGCCGCTGTCGGGCATCGACTACAGCCCTGGCGTAGGGGTGGATTACTACCTCTGGTCCTTGCAGATATCAGGCTTGGGCACGCTGCTGACCGGCGTGAACTTCCTTGTGACCATCCTCAAGATGCGCGCCCCGGGCATGACCCTGATGCGCATGCCGGTGTTCACCTGGACCGTGCTGGGCACCAACGTGCTGATCGTGGCCGCCTTCCCGGTGCTGACGGTGTCGCTGGCGCTGCTGGGCCTGGACCGCTACTTCGGCATGCACTTCTTCACGAACGACGGTGGCGGCAACGCCATGATGTACGTGAACCTGATCTGGATCTGGGGCCACCCCGAGGTGTACATCCTGATCCTGCCGGCGTTCGGCATCTTCTCGGAAATCATCTCGACGTTCTCGGGCAAGAAGCTGTTCGGCTACAAGGGCATGGTCTACGCGACGGCCGCGATCATGGTGCTGTCGTTCCTGGTCTGGCTGCACCACTTCTTCACGATGGGCTCCGGCGCCAACGTGAATGCCTTCTTCGGCATCACCACGATGATCATCTCCATCCCGACCGGGGTGAAGATCTTCAACTGGCTGTTCACGATGTACCGTGGCCGCGTGCAGCTGACGTCGCCGGTGCTGTGGACGCTGGGCTTCATGGTCACCTTCGTGATCGGTGGCATGACCGGCGTGCTGATGGCCGTGCCGGCCGCCGACTTCGTGCTGCATAACAGCCTGTTCCTGATTGCCCACTTCCACAACGTGATCATCGGTGGCGTGCTGTTCGGCTACCTGGCCGGCGTGACCTACTGGTGGCCGAAGGCGTTCGGCTTCAAGCTGGACGAGCGTCTGGGCAAGTGCGCGTTCTGGTGCTGGCTGGTTGGCTTCTACTTCGCGTTCATGCCGCTGTACGTGCTGGGCCTGATGGGCATGACCCGCCGCCTGAACCATACCGACAACCCGGCCTGGACCCCGTTCCTGTACGCGGCCGTGATCGGCGTGGTGTTCATCGCCATGGGTATCGGCTTCCAGGTGCTGCAGATCGTCGTGTCGATCCGCAACCGCAAGGCGCTGGCGGACGTCACGGGCGATCCCTGGGGTGGCCGTACGCTGGAGTGGGCCACGTCGTCGCCGCCCGCGTTCTACAACTTCGCGCACACCCCGGTGGTGCGTGACCTGGACGCGTTTGCCGACATGAAGGCCCGTGGCGAGACCATCCGCACGGACGGCTACGAGCAGATCCACATGCCGAAGAACACCGCTGCAGGCTTCTACATGGGTGCCTTCAGCCTCGCGCTGGGCTTCGCGCTGACCTGGCATATCTGGTGGCTTGCCGCCGTGGGCCTGGTTGGCATGGTGGTGGCGTTCATCCGCCGCGCCAACGACGACCATATCGATTACTACGTGCCGGCCAAGCAGGTCGAGCAGATCGAAACGCTGCACCAGCAGCGCATCGCTACGCAGGGCTGATCATCATGTCGACTGAAGTTCTAGACCGTTTTGGGGCGCAAGCCCCCGCCCACGGCCACGCGCACGATGCCGCGCATGACCACGACCACGCCCATCACGACACCAGCGAGAACACCGTCTTTGGTTTCTGGCTGTACCTGATGAGCGACTGCATCTTGTTCGCGTGCCTGTTCGCCGCCTACGCCGTGCTGCGCGGCGAAGTGGCGGGCGGCCCGTCGGGCAAGGAGCTGTTCGAGCTCAACTTCGTGCTGGTCGAGACGTTCATCCTGCTGTTCTCGTCGATCACGTACGGCTTCGCGATGATCTCGCTGCAGAACCGCAGCAAGGGTCGCGTGCTGATCTGGCTGGGCGTGACGTTCCTGCTGGGCGCCGCGTTCATGTCGATGGAAATCTATGAGTTCCATCACCTGATCCACGAAGGCGCCGGCCCGGGCCGCAGCGCGTTCCTGTCGTCGTTCTTCACGCTCGTGGGCACCCACGGCCTGCACGTGGCCAGCGGCATGGTCTGGATGCTCGTGCTGATGTGGCAGCTGAACAAGAAGGGCATGACCCCGACGATGGAAAAGCGCCTGAACTGCCTGAGCCTGTTCTGGCACTTCTTGGACATCGTCTGGATCGGCGTCTTCACCGTCGTCTACCTGATGGGAGCACTGTAATGGCACAACAACATGCAACGGCCGCCCACGGCGAGTCGCACGGCCACAGCAGCGTCAAGTCGTATGTGATCGGCTTCGTGCTGGCCGTGATCCTGACGGTGATCCCGTTCAAGATCGTGATGGACGGCACGATGGACCGCGGCACCATCCTCTGGATCATCCTCGGCATGGCCGTGGTCCAGATCGTGGTCCACCTGAAGTACTTCCTCCACATGGATGGCTCCAAGGGCCAGCGCTGGAACGTCATGGCGTTCCTGTTCACGCTGCTGATCCTGTTCATCGTGCTGGCCGGTTCGCTCTGGATCATGCACAACATGAATGCCAACATGATGCCGATGATGAAGTAAGCATCGTCAGGCATGCAGCGAAGACGGGGCCCTCGGGCCCCGTTTTTTATTGTCGGCGGTGCGCGATGCACTGTCGCCGGCCCGGATCCTGCACTGATTTGCGGCCATGCACGATGCCGGTGCGGGAGTTGGCGCGCCCCCGCCGGCCCCGGTGACCCGATTGGCACCGGATTGGTGCGACGGGATCACCCGCCGTGACGTTTTCTCCCACCTTTGATCGTTCCCGGCCCGGCAGTCCATGGCACGCTAGTTGCAGAAGGATCACCCGGGGTGCGTAGAGTCCCTGACCACATACGACAAACTGGGAGCTGCAATGAAACGACGTGACATGCTGAAGCTGTCGGCGGTAGCCGCCGCGGCAATGATCGGTACCAGCCCGCTGCTGGCGCAGTCGAAGGATCCGATCAAGGTCGGCATCCTGCATTCGCTGTCGGGCACGATGGCCATCTCCGAGACCTCGCTTAAGGACGTGGCGCTGATGACCATCGACGAGATCAACAAGAGCGGCGGCGTGCTGGGCCGCAAGCTCGAGCCGGTGGTGGTGGACCCCGCCTCCAACTGGCCGCTGTTCGCCGAGAAGGCGCGCCAACTGGTCACTCAGGACAAGGTCGCCGTCACGTTTGGCTGCTGGACCTCGGTATCGCGCAAGTCCGTGCTCCCGGTCTACGAGGAACTGAACTCGCTGCTGTTCTACCCGGTGCAGTACGAGGGCGAGGAAATGTCGAAGAACGTGTTCTACACCGGCGCCGCGCCTAACCAGCAGGCCATCCCGGCTGTGGAATACCTGATGAGCAAGGAAGGCGGTGGCGCCAAGCGCTTCTTCCTGCTCGGCACCGATTACGTGTACCCACGCACGACCAACAAGATCCTGCGCGCGTTCCTGAAGAGCAAGGGCGTGGCCGACAAGGACATCGAGGAGGTCTACACCCCGTTCGGCCATAGCGACTATCAGACCATCGTCGCCAACATCAAGAAGTTCTCGCAGGGCGGCAAGACGGCCGTGATCTCGACGATCAATGGCGACTCCAACGTGCCGTTCTACAAGGAACTGGGCAACGCTGGCCTGAAGGCCAAGGACGTGCCGGTGGTGGCCTTCTCCGTGGGCGAGGAAGAACTGCGCGGCATCGACACCAAGCCGCTGGTCGGCCATCTGGCCGCCTGGAACTACTTCATGTCGGTGAAGAACCCCGAGAATGACGCGTTCAAGAAGCAATGGGCGGCATGGGTCAAGGCCAACAACCTGCCCGGCGGCGACAAGCGCGTGACCAACGACCCGATGGAAGCCACCTACGTCGGCATCCATATGTGGGCGCAGGCGGTCAAGAAGGCCGGCACCACCGATCCGGACAAGGTGCGCCAGGCCATGTATGGCCAGACCTTCAAGTCGCCGGACGGCTTCACGCTGACCATGGGCGAGAACCACCACCTGTACAAGCCGGTGATGATCGGCGAAGTGAAGGGCGACGGCCAGTTCTCCGTGGTGTGGAAGACGGCGAAGCCGGTGCGCGCGCAGCCGTGGAGTCCGTTCATCGCGGGTAACGAAGGCAAGCCGGACAAGGTTGTCGCCGGCCGCTGATCTCCAGCGTACCCATGGTGTTTTGCCCCTCTCCCTTGGGAGAGGGGAGCCCTCCCTCGGTCGTTCCACGCATAAAAGACGCGAACCATCGCGCCATATCAGACGCCAGCCAGCCCTATGCACCGATCTCCATTCCCGTCCGCCTTGCCGTGGCTGCGCGCCATGCTGGCTGCGCTGTTGCTGGCCGCCGCGCCGCTGTGGGCGGCACCGCTCACGCAGGCTGACCTCAAGCCGCTGGTCGAAGACGACTTCGACGCGAAGACCGCCGCGCTCGCCGCGCTGACCCAGGCGCCGCCCGAGCAGGCCGGCCCGATCCTGCGCGCGCTCCAGGACGATGCACTCCAATTTGCGCCATCGGTGGGCATGGTGCGCCAGGATGGCGACAAGACCGTCGATGCCATCACTGGCAAGCCGGTGACCGTGAAAGCCGATGAACTCGAGTCCCTCACGCTGAACAACAGCCTGCGGGCCATCGTCGATAGCGCCGCGAGCAGCCTCCTGCTGCAGTCGCCGGACATCGCGGTGCGTACGCAGGCCATCAACACCTTGTCCGATCAACCCGAGAGCGCCTCGCGCGAAGTCGTGGAAGCGGCCCGCAAGGCCGAGGCCGATGCCGGCCTGCGCGCCCGGCTCGACGTGATCTGGGCCAACACCGTACTGGCGCAGGGCACCGACGCCACGCGCGACGCGCGGCTGGAAGCCATCCGCATCCTCGGCCAGGACAGCAATCCGCAGATCCGCCAGAAGCTGACGCCGCTGGTGGAGCGCGATGAAGCGGGCAAGTTCAAGGAGCCCGACGCCGACGTGCGCGCCGCCGCCCAGCAGGCCATCGACAAGATGCGTGGCGAGCAAGGCCGCGCCGAGCTGCTCGGCAACCTGTTCGCCGGCCTGAGCCTCGGCAGTGTGCTGCTGCTGGCCGCGCTGGGCCTGGCCATCACCTACGGGCTGATCGGCGTCATCAACATGGCGCACGGCGAGTTCCTGATGATCGGCGCCTACGCCACCTACGTGGTGCAGACGCTGTTCCGCGCCTATGCGCCGAATGCGTTCGATTGGTACCTGCTGGCGGCGCTGCCGGCGTCGTTCCTGGCAGCGGGTGTCGTCGGCTTCGCCATCGAGCGGATCGTGCTGCGCCACCTGTACGGCCGCCCGCTCGAGACGCTGCTGGCCACGTTCGGTATCAGCCTGCTGCTGATGCAGGCCGTGCGCACCATCTTCGGCGCCCAGAACGTGGAGGTAGCCAACCCCAACTGGATGAGCGGCGGCGTCACGGCGATGGCCGGCCTCGTGATTCCGTACAACCGCATCGTCATCATCGCCTTCGCGCTGGCCGTGGTGGCCGTGGCGTGGGCGGTGCTGAATCGCACGCGGCTCGGCCTGTTCGTGCGCGCCACCACGCAGAACCGCACCATGGCGGCCTGTGTGGGCGTGCGCACGTGGAAGGTGGATAGCTACGCCTTCGCCTTCGGTGCCGGCATCGCCGGGCTGGGCGGCTGCGCGCTGTCCCAGATCGGCAACGTAGGGCCGGACCTCGGGCAGGCCTACATCATCGATTCGTTCATGGTGGTGGTGCTCGGCGGCGTGGGCCAGCTGGCCGGCACCATCGTCGGCGCCTTCGGGCTCGGCCTCATCAACAAGTTCATCGAGCCGTTCTACGGCGCGGTGCTGGCCAAGATCTTCGTCCTGGTGCTGATCGTGCTGTTTATCCAGAAACGCCCGCAGGGCCTGTTCGCGCTCAAAGGGCGCAGCGCGGAGGCATGACATGCGTAGCTTTCAATCGAAATCCTCGAACGGGGCGCCGTTCCGCCTCTCGGTTCCCGAGCGCCAGCCGCTCTTCTCGCGCAAGGTGTGGCTGGCGCTGGTCATCCTCACGCTGGTGGTCGCGGTCGGCGTGCCGATCTGCGCGCTGGTGATTCCGGAGGGCCACCCGCTTCACCTGTCGGCCTACGCGCTGACGCTGATCGGCAAGATCATGTGCTTCGCGCTGGCGGCCATTGCGCTGGACCTGGTGTGGGGCTACTGCGGCATCCTGAGCCTCGGCCACGGCCTGTTCTTCGCGCTGGGCGGCTATGCGATGGGCATGTACCTGATGCGGTCGATCGGCCGCGAAGGCGTGTACAAGAGCGACCTGCCCGACTTCATGGTGTTCCTCGACTGGAAGGAGCTGCCCTGGTTCTGGCACGGCACCGAGCACCTGCCGTACGCGCTGCTGCTGGTGGTGCTGGTGCCGGGCGTGCTGGCGTGGCTGTTCGGCTTCTTCGCCTTCCGCTCGCGCATCAAGGGCGTGTACCTGTCGATCATCACGCAGGCCATGACCTACGCGGCGATGCTGCTGTTCTTCCGCAACGAGACCGGCTTCGGCGGCAACAACGGCTTCACGGACTTCAAGCGCATCGCCGGCTACGCCGTGGCCGCGCCGGAAACCCGCGCCGCGCTGTTCGTGCTGACCTTCCTGGCGCTGCTGGCCGGGTTCGTGGCGTGCCGCTATATCGTCACGTCCAAGCTGGGCCGGGTGGTCACCGCCGTGCGGGATGCCGAGATGCGCGTGATGTTCTCCGGCTACAACCCGCTCGGCTACAAGCTGTTCGTCTGGACCTTCTCGGCCGTGCTGTGCGGGATTGCCGGCGCGCTTTACGTGCCGCAGGTGGGCATCATCAACCCGGGTGAGATGTCGCCAGCCAACTCCATCGAGATGGCGGTCTGGGTGGCCGTGGGCGGCCGCGGTACGCTGATCGGGCCGATCGTCGGCGCCTTCCTGGTCAATGGCGCCAAGACCATGTTCACGGCCTACTTCGCCGAATACTGGTTGTTCCTGCTCGGCGCGATGTTCGTGCTCGTGACGCTGTATCTGCCCGATGGCGTGGTGGGCCTGTGGCGCCGCCTGCGTGGCAAGCGCACGGCCGCCCAGAAGATCCAGGCGGCCACGGGCGAGCCGGTGAACCCGGCCGCCGTGACCCCGCAACAAGGGAGCGAAGCATGAACGCGGCCACTTCGCAACAAGGTGCAAAACACGGCGCGGATCAGGCGGAGAGCGGCGACGCCACCGGCCTGGGCCGCGTGCTGGAGCCCGGCGTCATCGACACCTCGCACGGTCCCATCCTCTACCTGGAGGACCTGACCGTGCAGTTCGACGGCTTCCGCGCCCTGAACAAGCTGTCGCTGTCCATCGATCACGGCGAGCTGCGCTGCGTGATCGGCCCGAACGGCGCTGGCAAGACCACGATGATGGACGTCATCACCGGCAAGACCGGCCCGCGCAACGCCAACGTCAGCGGGCGCGTCTTCCTCGGGCAGTCCATCGACCTGATGCGGATGACCGAGCCGCGCATCGCGCAGGTCGGTATCGGCCGCAAGTTCCAGAAGCCCACGGTCTTCGAGCAGCACGAGGTCTGGGAGAACCTGGAACTGGCGATGAAGGCGGACAAGCGCTGGTGGTCGTCGCTGCGCGCGCGGCTGACCGGCGAGGGCCATCGCCGCATCGAGGAAACGCTGGCGCTGACCGGGCTCGAAGACGAGGCGTATCGCCCGGCCGGCCTGCTGTCCCACGGCCAGAAGCAGCGGCTCGAAATCGGCATGTTGCTGATGCAGCAACCGCAACTGCTGCTGCTCGATGAACCCGTGGCCGGCATGACGGACGAAGAGACGATGCAACTGGCCGGCCTGCTGAACAGCCTGCGCGGCAGTTGCTCGATGATGGTCGTGGAGCACGACATGGAATTCGTGGCGGCGCTGGCCGGCGAGTCCGGCAAGGTTTCGGTGCTGGCCGAAGGCAGCCTGCTGGCCGAAGGCACCCTAGACGCCGTGAAGCGCGACGAGCGCGTGATCGAGTCCTATCTGGGAAGGTAACCATGCTGCAGGTCAATGCACTGAACCAGTTCTACGGCGGCAGCCACATCCTGCGCGACATCTCGTTCGAGGTGCCGCAGGGCAAGCTGACCACGCTGCTCGGCCGCAACGGCGTGGGCAAGAGCACGCTGCTCAAATGCCTGATGGGCGTGGTGCCCACGCGCAGCGGCCACATCAGCTGGGAGGGCAAGGCCCTCGAGAAGAAGGCCCCGTACGAGCGCGTCTCGGCCGGGCTCGCCTACGTGCCGCAGGGCCGCGAGATCTTCCCGCGCCTGACCGTCGAGGAAAACCTGCTGATCGGCGCCGCCAGCCGCGCGCGCCCGAACGGCGTGCCGGACCGGATCTACCAGCTCTTCCCGGTGCTGCGCACCATGCGTTCGCGCCGCGGCGGCGATCTCTCCGGCGGCCAGCAGCAGCAACTGGCCATCGGCCGGGCGCTGATGAGCGAGCCGCAGCTGCTGATCCTCGACGAGCCCACCGAAGGCATCCAGCCGTCCATCATCCAGGACATCGGCCGCGCGCTGCGCCTGCTGGTGGACGAGTTCGGCATGACGGTGCTGCTGGTGGAGCAGTACTACGAATTCGCCCGCCATCTGGCCGATCACTACGTCGTGATGAGCCGGGGCGAGGTGGTGGCCCGGGGCGAGGGCGCCACGATGGAACAGGATGGTGTGCGGGAGCTGATCGCGGTGTAATCTTCGCCCATGCGTCACCCCGATTTCCCCTCCCAACTCGCCATGCCTGCCTGGCATGCCAGCCTGCGCCTGCGCTTTGCCGCGCGCGCGGGCCGCACGGCCTTGGTCGAACGCCGCCATCAGGGGCCGCTGCTGGTGCAGAAGCCGCTGTATCCCGAGGGCGGCATCTGCCACGTGGTGGTGCTGCATCCGCCCGCCGGTGTGGCTGGTGGCGACCGGCTCGACATCGACATCGCCGTGGAAGCCGGCGCCCATGCCGTGCTGGCCACGCCGGGCGCCACCAAATGGTACAAGTCGCTCGGCCGCGAGGCCGCCCAGCAGGTGCGCATCGAGGTGGCCGACGGCGCCCGGCTGGACTGGCTGCCGCAAGAGAACATCGTGTTCGACGATGCACGCGCCCGCATCGCCACGGACGTCGTCGTGGCGCCCACCGGCAGCGCCATCGGCTGGGATGCCGTGGTGCTGGGCCGGCAGGCCTCGGGCGAACGCTGGTCGAGCGGCGCGCTGTGGCTGGACACCCGCGTGGCCGGCCCCGACCGCGCGCTGTGGATCGAGCAATCGCAGGTCGATGCCACCTCGCCGCTGCGCCCCGCCGTGGCGGGCATGGACGGCCTGCACATCCTCGGCACGCTCTGGGCGGTGGGGCAGGGCGCCACGCCGGCGCTGGCCGAAACCCTGGCTGAACAATTACCCTATGTCCCGGACCTGCGCGCCGGCGTGACCTGCCTCGCCGGGTCTGCAGGGCAGTCCATGCTGCTGCTGCGCGTACTCGGGCGCGACATGGAAGCCGTGCGGCGCGTGATGACCGGCGCCTGGGCCACGCTGCGCGCGCCGATCCATGGCGTGGCGGCGCGGCCGCTGCGCCTCTGGGCCACCTGACAACAAGACAAGCAAAGAACGAGGAACAGAACGATGGAACTGACGCCGCGCGAGAAGGACAAGCTGCTGATCTTCACCGCCGCCCTGCTGGCCGAGCGCCGCCGCGCACGCGGGCTCAAGCTCAACTACCCCGAGGCGGTGGCCCTGATCACCGCCGCGATCATGGAAGGCGCGCGCGACGGCCGCACCGTGGCCGACCTGATGCACGAGGGCACCACCGTGCTGACCCGCGAGGACGTCATGGACGGCGTGGCCGAACTGATCCCCGAGATCCAGGTCGAGGCCACCTTCCCGGACGGCACCAAGCTCGTCACCGTGCACCATCCCATCGTCTGACACCCAATTCCACAACAAGAGAGCAACCATGCACCGATTCCTCCATCGCGCCGCCACCGGCGCCGTGCTGACCCTGGCCACCGCCTCCGCCTTCGCCCACCCCGGTCATGACGCCGGCACCGTGGGCGCCAGCCTCTGGGCCGGCGTGCTGCACCCGTTCACCGGCGCCGACCACCTGCTGGCGATGGCGGCCGTGGGCGTGTGGAGCGCGCTCGCCACGAATTCGCGCGGCGCCTTCGGGCAAGGCGCGCCGGCCAAGGCCGACCTGCTGCGCCTGCCGCTGGCCTTCGTCGCCATGATGCTGGTGGGCGCGGCGCTGGGCCTTGCCGGCGTGACGCTGCCGGCCGTGGAGCCGATGATCGCGGTGTCGCTGCTGGTGATCGGCCTGCTGGTGGCCGTGCGGGCGCGGCTGTCGGCCATGGCCGGGATGGCCATCGTCGGCGGCTTCGCGCTGTTCCACGGCTACGCGCACGGCGCCGAGCTGCCGGCCACGGCCGGGGCGATGCCGGCGGTGCTGGCCTATGTGGGCGGCTTCGCCGTGGCGACGATGGCGCTGCACGGCCTGGGCATCGGTGCGGGCCTGTTCCTGCGCCGCCATGCGGGCTGGCTCGCCCGCGTGGCCGGGGCTGGCGTGGCGCTGTACGGCGCCGGCCTGCTGGTCGCCTGAGCGGCGGACGTCACGATCAAGGAGCCTTGCGATGATTCCCGGTGAACTGATGCCGCTCGACGGCGAAATCGAACTGAACGCGGGCCGCGCCACGGTGAGCGTCACGGTGGCCAACACCGGCGACCGCCCCGTGCAGGTGGGTTCGCACTTCCACTTCTACGAAACCAACGCCGCGCTCGACTTCGACCGCGAGGCCGCGCGCGGCTTCCGGCTCGACATCGCGGCAGGCACGGCGGTGCGCTTCGAGCCCGGCCAGTCGCGCACGGTGCAACTGGTGGCGCTTGCCGGCGACCGCATCGTCTACGGCTTCAACGGCAAGATCATGGGAGCGCTGTAATGAGCGTGAAAATTTCCAGGCAGGCCTATGCCGAGATGTTCGGCCCCACCACCGGCGACCGCCTGCGGCTGGCCGACACCGGGCTGGTGATCGAAGTCGAACGTGACTACACGATCTACGGCGAGGAAGTGAAGTTCGGCGGCGGCAAGGTGATCCGCGACGGCATGGGTCAGAGCCAGCGCATGGCCAAGGACTGCGTCGACACCGTCATCACCAATGCGCTGATCGTGGACCACTGGGGCATCGTCAAGGCCGACATCGGCCTCAAGCACGGCCGCATTGCGTCGATCGGCAAGGCCGGCAACCCGGACATCCAGCCCGGCGTGACCATCGTCGTGGGACCGGGGACGGAGGTCATCGCGGGCGAGGGCATGATCGTCACCGCCGGCGGCATCGACAGCCACATCCACTTCATCTGCCCGCAGCAGATCGAGGAAGCGCTGATGAGCGGCGTGACGACGATGATCGGCGGCGGCACCGGCCCGGCCACGGGCACCTTCGCCACCACCGTCACGCCGGGGCCGTGGTACATGGAGCGCATGCTCCAGGCGGCCGATGCCTACCCGATGAATATCGGCTTCCTGGGCAAGGGCAACGCCAGCCAGCCCGGCCCGCTGACCGAGCAGGTCGAGGCGGGCGCCATCGGCCTGAAGCTGCACGAGGACTGGGGCACCACGCCGCAGGCCATCGACACCTGCCTGACCGTGGCCGACGCCACCGACACCCAGGTGGCCATCCACACGGACACGCTCAACGAGGGCGGCTTCGTCGAGGCCACCATCGCCGCCTTCAAGGGCCGCACGATCCACACCTACCATACCGAGGGCGCCGGCGGCGGCCACGCGCCGGACATCATCAAGGTCTGCGGCGAGGCCAACGTGCTGCCGTCGTCGACCAATCCCACGCGCCCGTACACCGTCAACACGCTGGACGAGCACCTGGACATGCTGATGGTGTGCCATCACCTGGATCCGGCGATTGCCGAGGACATCGCCTTCGCGGAGTCGCGCATCCGCCGCGAGACCATCGCGGCCGAGGACATCCTGCACGACCTGGGCGCGTTCTCGATGATTTCGAGCGATTCGCAGGCCATGGGGCGCGTGGGCGAGGTCATCATCCGCACCTGGCAGACCGCGCACAAGATGGCGGCGCAGCGCGGCAAGCTGCCCGGCGATCCGCACGACGCGCGCGGCGGCCACGACAACTTCCGCGTGAAGCGCTACATCGCCAAGTACACGATCAACCCGGCGCTGACGCATGGCATCGCGCACGAGGTGGGCTCGATCGAGGTCGGCAAATGGGCGGACCTGGTGCTGTGGAAGCCGGCCTTCTTCGGCGTGAAGCCGAGCCTGATCCTGAAGGGCGGGATGATCGCGGCGGCGGCGATGGGCGACCCCAACGCGTCGATCCCCACGCCCCAGCCGGTGCACTATCGGCCGATGTTCGCCTCGGCGGGCGGGGCGCTGCCGCGCTCGTCGCTGACCTTCGTGTCGCAGGCGGCGCTGGCGGCGGACGTGGGCGGGCGCTACGGGCTGGCCAAGACGCTGGCGGCGGTGCGCGGCACGCGCACGGTGAGCAAGCGCGATATGGTCCACAATGACTGGCAACCGAACGTCACCGTGGACCCGGAAACCTACCAGGTGGTGGCCGACGGCCAACTGCTGATGTGCGAACCCGCCACCGTGCTGCCCATGGCGCAGCGCTATTTCCTGTTCTGACGGCCCCGGATTGTGATCAAGATCGACAAACACCTCCCCGCCCCGCACGGCATCGCGCCGGTGCTGGTGCGCCGCGCCCCGAAGCTCGTGCTGCCGTTCGGCGAGCGTAGCAAGAGCCGCCTGCGCGCCGTGCTCGACAACGGGGCGGAAGCAGCGCTGTTCCTGCCGCGCGGCACCGTGCTGCGCGGCGGCGACCTGCTGGTAGCCGAGGACGGTACTTTCGTCGAAGTGCAGGCGGCCCCCGAGTCCGTGCTGCAAGTGACGGCGGCCGACCCGCTGGCCCTGATGCGCGCCGCCTACCACCTGGGCAACCGCCACACCCCGGTGGAAGTCGGCCGCGATTACCTCCGCCTCGAATTCGATGCCGTGCTGGCCGACATGCTGGCCCGCCTCGGCGTGCAGGCCACCCGCGCCGAACTGCCCTTCGAACCCGAAGCCGGCGCCTACGGCGGCGGCCACAAACACGGCCACGACGCGACCTTCGCCGAAGACTACGCAGCGGCGCAGGCGGTGTTCCAGGATCACCATGGGCATTCGCACGGGCATGACCACGGCCACAGCCATGCCCACGGGCACGACCACAGTCACGACCATGGTCACGTCCATGACGAGCACTGCGGCCACAAGCACTGAATCGCGATGACGCAGGTTGAGGCGCGTTCCCTCTCCCCCGACCCCTCTCCCGCAAGCGGGAGAGGGGAGCAAGCCGTGGGTGGTCTCCCCTCTCCCTCAGGGAGAGGGGTTGGGGGAGAGGGCCGGCGCGCGCCGAAGCCAACGTTCGTCCGTGCGCTAAGAGCCGGCATGACCGAGGCAGAGCAACGACTGTGGTACCACCTCCGTGCCCACCGTTTCCTGGGCTTGAAGTTCAAACGCCAGGTGCCGCTTGGCCCGTACATCGTCGATTTCGTCTGCATGGAATACAAGCTCGTGCTCGAAGCCGACGGCGGCCAGCACGGAGGCCAATCGGATCGGAAGCGCGACGCGTGGTTTCGCCGCGAGGGCTATGTCGTCCTGCGGTATTGGAACAATGAGGTGCTTCAGCAGACTGAATCCGTGCTGGTGGCCATTCATCAGGCTTTGATCGCCCGCGGATTTGTAGACGCGCCCGCCCTCGCCCCCAACCCCTCTCCCGCAAGCGGGAGAGGGGAGCAGCCCCTCGGCACGGCAAATGCTGTGGGTTGTCTCCCCTCTCCCTCAGGGAGACGGGCCGGGGGAGAGGGCCGGCGCGTGCCGAAGTCCACTCCGCGCAAACCGCATCCGCACCCATGACCGCGCTCCCCCAATTGATTTCGCTGCTGCATCTGGCGTCGCCGGCGTTGCCGATTGGCGGTTTCAGCTATTCGCAGGGGCTTGAGGCGGCCATCGACTGCGGGCTGGTTAGCGATGCGGCCAGCGCCGAGCGGTGGATCCGGGACAACCTCACGCATGTGCAGGCGCACTGCGAGGCGCCGGTCTGGCTGCTGCTTCATCGTGCCTGGCAGGCGCACGACCTGGCTGCTGTACGGCGTTGGAACGACTGGTTTCACGCCACGCGCGAGACGGCGGAGCTTCGGCTTGAAACCGAGCAGATGGGCTGGTCGCTGTCGAAACTGATCGGCCAGATGGGGTGGGGCGAGGCCGCCATGGCATCGGACTTGTCCGAACTGGCGCCGATCTGCCTGCCCACCGCGTTCACGGCCGCCTGCGTGGCGCTTGGCGTGGATGCGCGCGACGGTCTCGCGGCCTATGCCTTCAACTGGGCCGAAAACCAGGTCGCCGCCGCGCTCAAGGCGGTGCCGCTCGGCCAGGTGGCCGGCCAGCACATCCTGCACGGGCTGCACCCGGCCGTGCTGGCCGTGGTCGACGAAGCGGCGCAGCGCGCCGACGCCGATCCGCCCCGCCTGTCCACTTTTTCCCCGATGCTGGGCCTGCTCTCCGCACGCCACGAGACGCAGTACTCCCGGCTGTTCCGTTCCTGACCCAGCCACAAACATGACCCGAACCAAGAAAAATCCGCCCCTGCGCGTTGGCGTGGGCGGCCCCGTGGGCTCCGGCAAGACCACGCTGCTGGAAATGCTCTGCAAGGCCATGCGCGACCGCTACGACCTGGTCGCTATTACCAATGACATCTATACGAAGGAAGACCAGCGCCTGCTGACGATCTCCGGCGCGCTGCCGGCGGAGCGGATCATGGGGGTGGAGACGGGCGGCTGCCCGCACACGGCGATCCGCGAGGACGCCTCGATCAACCTCGAGGCCGTGGACCGTATGCTGGCGAAGTTTCCCGATGCCGACATCGTCTTCATCGAGTCTGGCGGCGACAACCTGGCCGCCACCTTCAGCCCGGAATTGTCCGACCTGACGATCTACGTGATCGACGTGGCCGGCGGGGAGAAAATCCCGCGCAAGGGCGGGCCGGGGATCACGAAGTCTGACCTGCTGGTGATCAACAAGACTGACCTCGCGCCGTACGTGGGGGCCTCACTCGAGATCATGGAAGCCGATGCCCGCAAGATGCGCGGGGAGCGGCCGTTCGTGATGGGGAGTGTCAAGGCCGGGCAGGGGCTCGATCAGATCATCGCCTTCATCGAACGCCAGGGCCTGCTGACGGTATAAGGCTCAGCGCGGCTGCTTGCGGGCCAGCGCGCGGGCCACGCCGGCCACCACGTCGCGCTCGAAATCGCTCAGTTCGGCCATGTAGCGCATCGTTGCCTGCACGGCCGGCGAGGTGTCGGCCTGATACGGCGAGCGCGGCGCCTCCACGGGCGCGGCGGCGGTTTCGTGGCGCGAGAAGTCCAACATCTCGGGCGGAGCCACGCCGAGTGTGTCAGCTAGAGTACATATGTTATAAAGAGCCACATTACGTGTGCCGCGTTCGATGCCGCTGAGGTACGATCTTGCCAGACCGCTTTCCAGCGACAGGGCTTCTTGTGACCAGCCGCGCTGCTTGCGCAACCAGGTCAGATGTCGCCCGAACAGCTTGAGAGGGTCGCCTGTCATATGCTGCTTTGTGGATTTTAAGTCGCTCAGAGCCTAAGGGTTTGACCCAAGCGTCACGACAACCTATAGTTCGTCGTTCTATCGGTACCAGATCCGCATCATAAGGGATGTGCCCAAAACGGGTACGGAGCGATGGTATTACCGGACGGCACCTAAGCCGTACCGAAACGGGGCAGTCGCGCAGTGAGGGGGGAGGTCGTCGGGCGGGAGATCCGCGCCGCATCGGGCCTGCCGCCATTGCGCATTCCGTGGGACCCCTGCGTCCCAGGCTCCGTTTTGGGGAATGCCATGCAGATTTTTTCGTTTTTCGACGCCGGGTTGTGCGGTGCAACGCCGCCCCTGCCGGACTCTCCGGACCTGAGCGTCGGTTTACAGTTATGTGTCATTCCGGCAACGGCCGGGCTCGGCCACGCCTGCCACCACGTGTTCCTGCGTGCCGGCGACGTGCAATCCGGCATTGTTTCCGCCCCGTCCGAATGGTGGGCCTGCCTGCGCGGCGGCCTGCGCGTGCTGTCCTCCGGGCAGGAACTGGCCGCGCTGGCCGGAGGCGATGTCTTCACGCCCCAGCCGGGGCAGCCGGTCATGCTCCAGGCCGTGCTGGACAGCGTGCTGGTGCGCACCGTGCCGCAGGCCGGCAGCCGGCCCGGCACGCCGAGTTTTGTCGTGATCGAGCCCGGCGAGCCCGACTGGGCCCAGCAGCTGCACGCGCATGACACGATGTGGGCCACCTGCTATCGCGGCACGTTGTGCCTGCAATGGCGCGCCACGCGCGGCACGGCCGGTGTGCGCACCGTCTACCTGCAGCCGGGCATGGCTTTCGCGCCGGACCGTCACGACGACTACTGCATCGACGCCATGGTGCCCGGCGCGGGTCTGCTGTGCTGCGCGCGCTCGCCAATCTTGGAAGCCGAACCCGTGGTCGCGCTGCCCCGGGCGGCCTGAAGGCTGACCGGGATGCAGGCGATCAGCGGCGCTGGTACTGCGTGGCGCCGAACAGGATCTCGCGCTCCGCGTCGGTCCGCATAGGCTTGCGCTCCTTGGCGAGCACTTCCACGCCACGCTTCACGGCGGGGCGCTCGGCAATCTCGTTGAACCAGCGCTTCAGGTGCGGGTAGTCGTCCAGCTCCACGCCCTGGTTCTGCCAGCTGCGCAGCCACGGGAAGGTGGCGATGTCCGCCACGCTGTAGCTGTCGCCGGCCAGCCAGGCGTGCTGCGACAACTGCTTGTCGATCACGCCGTAGAGCCGCTTGGCCTCGTTGGTGTAGCGGTTCACCGCGTACTCGATCTTCTCCGGCGCGTAGATGCGGAAGTGATGCGCCTGGCCCAGCATCGGCCCCACGCCACCCATCTGGAACATCAGCCACTGCAGGGCCTCGTACTTGCCGCGCACGTCCTCCGGCAGGAACTTGCCGGTCTTGCCGGCCAGGTACAGCAGGATGGCGCCCGATTCGAATAGCGAGATGGGCTGGCCGTCCGGCCCGTCACTGTCGACGATGGCCGGGATCTTGTTGTTCGGGCTGATCTTGAGGAAGGCCTCGCCGAACTGGTCGCCGGCGCCGATGTTGATCGGATGAACCTTGTACTCGAGGCCGCATTCCTCGAGCATGATGTGGACCTTGTGACCGTTGGGCGTGGCCCAGGTGTAGACGTCGATCATGAGGGAGCGCTCTCCTGGCTGCTTCGGAAACTTTCGGAAAATTCCGATGGGGAAGGGGCCCGGCGACCAGCGTCGCCAGGGTCCGAGCGATTAGAGCACAGAAGAAATAAGCCTGCTGGCGGTGCGGTCATCGCGGCGGCTCCCATGAAAAAACGCGCGACCGACAGGCCGCGCGTTTCGGGGAATTACGACTACCAGCGAGGCTCAGGAGCCGCGCGTCACCGGCATCTGGATGCTGTCCGGGTTCAGGCTCATGTGCTTGGCCAGTTCCAGCTTGGCGATGGCATTGCGGTGCACCTCGTCCGGACCATCGGCCAGGCGCAGCGTGCGCTGGTGCGCCCACCAGTTGGCCAGCGGGAAGTCGCCCGAGACACCCGCGGCGCCATGCACCTGGATCGCCCAGTCGATCACGCGCAGCGCCACATTCGGCGCCACCACCTTGATCATGGCGATCTCGGCCTTGGCTACCTTGTTGCCTACGGTATCCATCATGTAGGCGGCCTTCAGCGTCAGCAGGCGGGCCATCTCGATGTCGCAACGGGCTTCGGCGATGCGCTCCTGCGTCACACCCTGGCGGGCGATCTGCTTGCCGAAGGCCACGCGGTCCAGGCTGCGCTTGCACATCAGTTCCAGCGCGCGCTCGGCCACGCCGATGCTGCGCATGCAGTGGTGGATCCGGCCCGGGCCGAGGCGGCCCTGGGCGATCTCGAAGCCGCGCCCTTCACCCAGCAGGATGTTGGCGGCCGGCACGCGCACGTTCTTGAGTTCGATCTCCATATGGCCGTGCGGCGCATCGTCATAGCCGAACACGGGCAGGAAGCGCTTGATAGTGATGCCCGGGGTGTCCGCCGGCACGACGACCATCGACTGCTGCTCGTGGCGGCCGGCATCGGGATTGGTCTTGCCCATCACGATGTAGACCTTGCAGCGGGGGTCGCCGGCGCCCGACGACCACCACTTGGTGCCGTTGATCACGTAATGGTCGCCGTCGCGCTCGATGCGGCAGCTGATATTGGTGGCGTCCGAGGAGGCCACGTCCGGCTCCGTCATCAGGAAGGCCGAGCGGATCTCGCCGCGCAGCAGCGGTTCCAGCCACTGGTCCTTGAGTTCCTCGGTGGCGTAGCGCTCCAGCGTTTCCATGTTGCCGGTGTCCGGCGCAGCGCAGTTGAACACCTCGGGCGACCAGGGCGCGCGGCCCATGATCTCGCACATCGGTGCGTATTCGAGGTTCGACAGCCCCTCCGGCGCCCGCTTGGAGCGCGGCAGGAACAGGTTCCACAGCCCGGCTTCGCGTGCCAGCGGCTTCAGTTCCTCGACCACCTTGGTGGGAATCCAGGCGTTGCCGGCTTCGCGGTTGGCCTGGATCTCGGCGTAGAAGCGCTTTTCGTTCGGATAGATATGCTTGTCGAAAAAGGCCAGCAGCCGGGCCTGCATGTCCTTGACCTTGGGCGTGTACTCGAATTGCATGGGGTCTCCTCGCTACATTCGGGGGTGTGACGGCAGGCATCGCTTGGGAAGGATGCCGACTGGGGCCTACTCTAGCGGACTGCGCGTAATAAGAAAAATGAATTTTCTGGATTGGACAGTATCAATGTCCTGCATTTTAATGCCAGAATGCCTGCCATGCAGCTATCCCGGATCGACCTCAACCTCTTCGTGGTGTTCGATGCCATCTACAGCGAAGGCAGCATCACCGCAGCCGCGCGTCAGCTCAACCTGACGCAGCCCGCCGTCAGCCACGCGCTGGGGCGGCTTCGCACGCTGTTCGACGATCCGCTGTTCGAGCGGCGCGGGCAGGGCATGGCGCCCACGCCGCTGGCGCGCTCGCTGGCGGGCGAGGTGCGCGGCGCGCTGCAGTCGTTCGCGCGCACGCTGCAGGATACGCCGCACTTCGATCCCACCGCCACCACGCGCCGCTTCACTATCGGCATGCGTGATGCGCTGGAGTCCACGCTGCTGCCGCCGCTGATGGCGCGTGTGACGGCCATGGCACCGCACGTGGAGATCGCGGCGATCCGCTTCGACCGTCGCGAGATGGAGTCCGAACTGCTCGCCGGCACGCTCGATGCGGCCATCGACATCCTGCTGCCGGTGTCCCCGGCGATTCACCATGCCGCGTTCATGTCCGATCCGATGGTGGTGCTGGCGCGGCGCGACCATCCGCTGGTGAAGAAGGAGCTGACGCTGGAGCGCTATCTGGCGGCCGAACATGTGCACGTGTCGTCACGCCGGCGCGGGGCGGGCCTGGAGGACCAGGCGCTGCACCGAATGGGCCTGACCCGCCGCGTGCGGCTGCGCTGCCAGCACTATGCGGCGGCGTGCCGCGTGGTCAGTTGCACGGACCTGCTCGCCACCTTGCCGATGCGCTACGCCCGCATCGCCAACGAACCGTACGCCAACCGGCTGCTGGCGTTGCCGTTCAAGGTGCCGGCGCTCGAACTGCATCTTTATTGGCATGCCGGCGGCGAGAACGACGGCGCCAACCGCTGGCTGCGCGAGCAGCTGATGGCGGTGATGACGTCGCTCGGCAATGGCATGGGCGACGGTCCCCCCGCCGACGCGTAACGCGTAACGCGCATTTCCCCCGCGTGCCGCGCGCGCGGGTCACAACGTAAGCCATTGTTAGCAGGCTGGACGGTGCGGGAGGCGCTCCCTAACATCGTCCCGTTCCACCTGCCCCGGACGCCTCATGCCACGCATGACACCGCGCCGCCGCGCGCGCGTCCACACCCAGGCAGCCCCCTCCATCCACGACGACAGATCCGCATTCCGATGCCAGGGAAACACTTGTCTAACGATTTCATGCCCTCCCGCGCGAACGCCTTCGCGCGACCGATCCCGATGGCGATCCTGGCAGCCTGCGCTGCCTTCGCGCTCAGCGCCTGTGGCGGTGGCGGCGATAGCGCCCCCAGCGCGGGCACCAGCGCCGCCCCGGCAGCCGGCGCCGCCAATGCGAGCCAGGCGGCGTCCGGGCAGTCCCCCGCCAACGGCAGCCAGACGGCGACGCTCCCGGCCGGCGCCGACCGCGCCTGCTACACGGTGACCGGCAGCGCGCCGGCGCCGGTCACGGGCAGCGTGAGCCTGCTGCCGGCGCGCGGCACCGGCGTCTCGGGCTATCGCGTGCTGGACGACGCGCGCAGCGCCGGCCTCTGCTACGCCAACTATCGGCGCGAGCAGGTGGGCCTGCCGCCGCTGACCGCGCGCGACGCGCTCAATACCGTCGCCCAGAACCACACCGCCTACATGCTGGCCAACAACCTGCTCACGCACGACGAGCAGTCGGGCAAGTCCGGCTACACGGGCGCCGCGCCGAACGACCGCATCCAGGCCGCCTATCCGACCAATGCCACGGCGGAAGTCGTGGCGGCTGGCAACAAGTGGACCAGCGCGGCGGGCGCCAACCTGTCGATGGCGCCGAAGGACGCGCTCGTGGCGGACCTCGTCAACGCGCCGTTCCACCGCGCCGCGCTGCTGGGCAGCTACGGCTCGGCCGGCAGCGGGTTTGCGGAAAGCGTGGGCGCCGGCAGCAGCGGCGGCACCTCGGCCAGCTACTACCAGACCATCGACCTCGCCGATGCCAGCAAGGGCGGCGCGGATAACCAGGTGGTGGCGTACCCGTACAGCGGCCAGGCCGATGTGCCGGCGAGCTGGGTCAACAATGAGAGCCCCAACCCGGCGCCTTCGTACACGGGCCAGACCATGGGCTACCCGGTGACGGTGCAGGCCATCAACACGTCGCTGGTGTTCAATGCCGATACGTTCACCATCACCGACGCCGCCGGCACCAACGTGCCCTGCGAGAAGGTGGATGCGCGCACGTCGGGCATGTCGAGCTACGCGCGCGGGCTGGCCATCTGCACGCCGCGCGCGCCGCTGGCCGCCCACACGCGCTACAACGTCACCGTCGGCGGCACGCTGAACGGGCAGGGCGTGAACCTGAACTGGTCGTTCACCACGCTGTGATGGCGAACTGACACTATGTATACGGGGCGGCGCCCGCCGCCTCGTTCCCGTGCCTCCGCGCCGGTCATCCCCGATCGGCCAATCAGCCGTTTACAAGCGCATTACCGGTCATCTGCGTCTACAATCGCCTCAGCTTCCCCCCAGGAGAGATGGCATGGCTCGCGCAGTGACGAAGACACCGGCAGTTTCCCCGTCAACCCCCTCCTTGCTGTGGCGCGGCACGCTGGCCGTGGCGCTGGCCGCCGTGCTGGCGGGCTGCGGCACCGCCGCCAAGGATGCGGGCACGCCATCGGCATCGGGCACGGCCACGGCCGCGCCGGCCCAGGCGCCGGCGGCTGCCATGCCGCCCGCGCCGGAGGTCTCGTCGGGTTACCGGCCCGACATGACCACCAGCTACGGGCAGAAGCACATGGCCGCCGCGGCCAATCCGCTGGCCACCGAGGCCGGGCGCGAGATCCTGCGCGCGGGCGGCTCGGCCATCGACGCCGCCGTCGCCATGCAGGCCGTGCTGACGCTGGTGGAGCCGCAGGCCACCGGCATCGGCGGTGGCGCCTTCATCATGTACTGGGACGGCAAACGCGTGCAGGCCTTCGATGGGCGCGAGACGGCCCCGGCCGGCGCCACCGAGAACCTGTTCATGCGCGCGGACGGCAAGCCGATGGAATTCTCCGAAGGCCAGATCGGCGGCCGCTCGGTGGGCGTGCCCGGCGTGCTGCGCGCGCTGGAGATGGCGCACCGCCAGCATGGCCGGCTACCCTGGGCGCGACTGTTCCAGCGCGCCATCACGCTGGCCGAGAACGGTTTCCCGATGTCCCAGCGGCTCTACACCCAGGTGGCGGCCGACAAGTTCATGATGGGCTCGTCGGAGATGGCCGGCTACTTCCTCGATACGCAGGGCAAGGCCAAGCCGGTCGGCACCCTCGTCAAGAATCCGCAACTGGCCAAGACGCTGCGCGAGATCGCCAAGGGCGGCCCGAACGTGTTCTATAACGGGCCGATTGCGCAGGACATCGCTGCCAAGGTCAACAGCCATGCCAATCCGGGCAGCCTGAGCACGGCCGACCTGAAGGGCTATCGCGCCAAGGAGCGCGTGCCGGTCTGCACGGACTACAAGCGCTGGAAGGTGTGCGGCATGCCGCCGCCGTCGTCGGGCGGCATCGCCATCGCCCAGATCCTGGGCACGCTGGAGGCCCTTGAGAAGCGCGACCCACGCTACGCGCTGGCCAGCCTGAAGCCGCAGCCGGTGAACACCCCGGCGCGTGTGGAAGCCGCGCCGCTGGCCGTGCACGCCATCTCCGAGGCCGACCGCCTGGCCTACGCCGACCGTGGCCTCTACGTGGCCGATGCCGACTTCGTGCCCGTGGATGTGGCCGCGATGGTCAGCCCGGCCTACCTGACCGAGCGCGCCGCGCTGATCGGCGACAAGAGCATGGGCCGCGCCCAGCCGGGCACGCCGCCGGGAGTGAAGGTGGCGTTCGCGCCGGATCGTTCGCCGCCGCGCATCTCCACGTCGCAGATCGTGGCCGTGGACAACCGGGGCGGGGCGTTGTCGATGACGACGACCATCGAGTCGTACTTCGGCTCGCACATCATGGTGCGCGGCTTCATGCTGAACAACGAGATGACCGATTTCTCGTTCACGCCGAGCGAGAACGGCAAGCCGGTGGCCAACCGCGTGCAGCCGGGCAAGCGCCCGCGCTCGTCGATGGCGCCGACGCTGGTGTTCGACCGCCAGAGCGGCAAGCTGGTGGCGGCGCTGGGCTCGCCGGGTGGCTCGCAGATCATCGAGTACGTGTCGAAGACGTTGGTCGGCCTGCTGGACTGGGACATGGACGTGCAGACCGCCGTGGGCATGGGCAACTTCGGCAGCCGCAATGGCCCGACCGAAGTGGAGAAGGGTCTGGTGACGCCGCAACTGGTGGAATCGCTGCGCGGCATGGGCCATCAGGTGGCCGAGATCGAGATGACGAGCGGCACGCAGGCCATCGTGCGCAAGACCCTGCCGAACGGCAAGCCGGGCTGGGCCGGCGGCGCGGACCCGCGCCGTGAAGGGGTGGCGCTGGGGGAGTGATTCAGCCGGATTGATGCTGCAGGAAAGACAAAAAGGGCGCGAAGATATCGCGCCCTTTTTGCTTGCCGCGTTGCAGCGGGGAATGCCGGTGGCGTCAGCCGTCCAGCTTCACGCCTGCGGCCTTCACCACCTGGGCCCAGCGCTTTTCCTCGGTCGAGAAGAACTTGCTGGTTTCCGGCGGCGTCATGGTCACCACTTCGGCGCCCTGGCCGGCCAGTTGCGCGCGGATTTCCGGGGTGCGGATGATGCGGATCAGCTCGCTCGAGAGGCGGGCCACGAGCGCATCCGGCATGCCGGACGGCGCCATCACGCCCTGCCACGTACCCGATTCGAAGTTCGCCACGCCTTGCTCGGCAATCGTCGGCACCTGTCCGACCAGCGCCATGCGCGTGCGCTTGGACACGGCCAGCAGCTTGAGCTTGCCGGCCTGCACCTGCGGATAGGTCGCCAGCATCCCGTTCATCAGCACCTGCGCGGTACCGCCCACGGTGTCGGCAATCGCCTGCGCGCCGCCCTTGTACGGCACGTACTGCCATGCCGCGCCGGTGGCCTGCTGCACCGCCACGCCCGCCAGATGCGGCGCGCTGCCGATGGCCGTCACGGCGAAGTTCAGCGTCTGCTTGTGCGACAGCGCCACCAGTTCCTTGAGGTTGTTGGCGGGCACCGACGGATGCACCACCAGCAGGTGGGGCGAGTAGGCCAGCATCGACACGCCCTTGAGATCTTTCTCAGGGCTGAAGCTCAGCTTGGTGTAGACGGACGGGCTGATGGCCAGCGCGCCCACATCGCACAGCAGCAGCGTGTGGTTGTCCGTGCCGGCCTGCGCCACCATGGCGGCGCCGATGTTGCCGTTGGCGCCCGGACGGTTGTCCACCACCACGGCCTGGCCCAGCGCTTCGCCGAGCGGCTTGCTGATCAGGCGGGCGATGATGTCCGACGAACCGCCGGCGGGGTAGGGCACCACCAGCCGGATCGGCTTGGTCGGCCACTTGTCGGCAGCCCAGGCCGACGCCGGGGCGAGGATGCCAGAGGTGCCGAAGGCGCCCAGTGCGGCCAGGCCCGATGCCTGGCCAAGGAATTGGCGGCGATTGCTCATGCTGTGTCTCCTAATGCTTATCTGCTTATCGTCTGTTGTCGTACAACATGGCAGCAGTGTAGACGCGATTTAGCCTTTGGTCATCAGGGTTATGGCTAGGGATAGTACTCAGTTGTCTGATGACATGCAGACAATTGCCCCCCCAGAAGGCACATCGCCCCGGCGGTGCGGGGCGATGTCGGGCAGGAAGATGCAGGATCAGGCGCCTGATTTCTGCGCGTAGGCCCAGCCCATTTCGGCCATCGGGCGGGCGCGCTTGCCGGCGTCGGTGGCCTGCGCCGACGACGCCGTGCCATCGACCACGCGCTTCATGATCCCCTGCAGGATGCCCGCGATGCGGAACATGCTGAAGGCGAGGTAGAAATTCCAGTCGCCCGTGATCTGGCGGCCGGTGCGCTGCTCATACAGGCGACGATAGGCGGCTTCATCGGGAATGCCCAGCGCCTGATGGTCGAGCCCGGCGATGCCCCGGAACTGGCCCGGCTGGATATGCCAGCTCATGCAGTGATAGCCGAAGTCAGCCATCGGATGGCCCAGCGTGGACAGCTCCCAGTCGAGCACGGCCAGCACGCGCGGCTCGGTGGGGTGGAACATCAGGTTGTCGAGCCGGTAGTCGCCATGGACGATGGTGGTCAGTTCGTCGGCATCGGCGGGAATGTGATTCGGGAGCCATGCGATGAGCTGGTCCATCGCCGGGATCGATTCGGTCTCGGACAGCTTGTACTGCTTGCTCCAGCGCTCGATCTGGCGCTGGAAGTAGTTGCCCGGCTTGCCGTAGTCGGCCAGCCCGATCGCCTTGTAGTCCACCGAATGCAGCGCGGCGATGACGCGGTTCATCTCGTCGTAGATCGCGCCGCGCTGGGCCGGGGTCATGTCCGGCAGCGCCTGGTCCCACAGCACGCGGCCGCTGACGAACTCCATGATGTAGAACGCGCGGCCGATCACCGACTCGTCCTCGCAGAGCGCGAACATGCGGGCTACGGGCACGTCGGTCTGGGCGAGGGCGGCCATCACGCGGTATTCGCGCTCGATGGCATGCGCCGACGGCAGCAGCTTCGCCTTCGGCCCCGGCTTGGCGCGCATCACATAGGTCTGGCCGGGCGTGATCAGCTTGAACGTGGGGTTCGACTGGCCGCCCTTGAATTGCTCGATGGTCAGCGGGCCGGCAAAGCCCTCCACATGCTGGCGCATCCAGGTCTCGAGCGCGCCCATGTCGAAGCGCTGCTGGTCGGCCACGGGGCGGGTCCCTTCAAAATGCGAAACGTTGCTGCTCATGCTGTCTCCGGTCTGTCTTTTTTATGTGGCGATGGCGTCGGTGCGTGGCGCGGGGGGACTTCAGCGGTAGTTCGGCTTGCGCTTCTCCAGGAAGGCGCTGATGCCTTCGCCCGCGTCCGGGTGGTGCAGCGCTTTCACGAAGCTGTCGCGCTCGGCGGCCAAGTGCTCGGTCAGCGAGGCGCTGCCGGCGTGGTTGATCAGCGCCTTGATGCCCTGGACCGCGTTCGGCGATTCCTTGGCCAGGTTCTCGGCAATGCGCAGCGCCTCGGTCACGGCCTGCCCCGGCGGCACCACGCGGTTCACGATGCCGAAATGGGCCAGTCGTGCCGGATCGACCGGCTTGCCATCCATCATCATTTCACTGGCGAGCTGGCGCGGCAGCATGCGGGCCAGTTCGTAGGAGCCGCCGCCGTCCGGCGTCAGGCCCACCTTCACATAGGCCATGACGAACTTGGCGTCGCTGGCCGCCACCACGAAATCGCACGCCAGCACCAGCGAGAAGCCCGCGCCGGCGGCGGGGCCTTCCACGGCGGCGATGATCGGCTTGGGGAACGCGTGCAGCGTTTCGATCCAGTGATTGAGGATTTCGATGCTTTTGGCCTGTACCTCGGCCGGCTGGGAGCGGTTGCCGAGCAGGCGGTTCAGGTTGCCGCCGGCGCAGAACACGCCGTCGGCGCCGGTCAGCACCACCGCGCGGATGGTGTTGTCGCGCGCCGCCACTTCCAGCGCCTCCTGGCTTGCCGCGTAGATGTCCGGATGCAGCGCGTTGCGCGCCTCGGGGTTCGAGATGGTCAGGACGAGCGTGGCGTCCACGCGTTGGGAAAGCAGTTGGGCGGTCATGGCGGCCTCTTGATGGGCAATGCGGGAGAAAAAAGCGCCCCGTGTCTCGGCGGGGCGCCCGGGAGGATCAGGCTTCTTCGGTCAGCAGCGACAGGCCCAGGCCGGCCCTACGCCACAGCCACGGGCTCGGGCGGTAGCGCATGTCGCCAGTCAGGCGGTCCAGGTTGCTCAGCACTTCGAGGATCTGCGCGGCGCCAATCGCATCGCCCAGCGCCAGCGGGCCCTTGGGGTAGCCCAGGCCGAGGTTCACGGCGAGGTCGATGTCGGTCGGCGTGGCGATGCGTTGCTGGGCGATGTCGCTGGCGATATTGACGATGCAGCCGATGATGCGCTGGGCGACGAAGCCGGCCGAGTCGCGGATCACGGTGACGGGCACGCCATCGCTGGCGAACAGGCCGTGCGCGGCGTCGCGGGCGGCGGCGCTGGTGGCCGGCGTGGTCATCAGCGTGCGGCGCTTGGTGGCTTCGAACGGCAGCAGCGTGTCGATGGCGACCACGCGGCTGGCATCGAGCCCTTGCTGCAGGGCAGTCGTGGTGGCGTCGAGACCCAGCGGGGTGACCACGATCAGTGCGTCGGCGGACGGGGCGTTGCCGCCTTCCGGCGTGACGCCGAGCGCGGTCAGCAGCTTCACGGTCATCGCATGACCACGCTCATTGGCGCGGCTCACCCACACGCTGGCCGGGCGCGCATCGGGCACCGGCTTGGCGGCAGGCACCTGCTTCTGGCCGTCCGGGTAGGCGTAGAAGCCCGCGCCGGTCTTGCGGCCCAGCAGCCCGCCCGTGTAGCGCAGCGCCGTGATCGGCGACGGGCGGTAGCGCGCTTCCTGATAGAACTGGTTGTAGATCGATTCCATCACCGGGTGCGACACATCGAGCCCGGTCAGGTCCATCAGCTCGAACGGGCCCATGCGGAAACCGGCTTGCTCGCGCATGATGTTGTCGATATCGACGAATTCGGCCACGCCTTCCTGGGCGATCTTCAGCCCTTCGATATTCATGCCACGGCCGGCGTGGTTGACGATGAAGCCGGGCATGTCCTTGCAACGCACCGGCGTGTGACCCATGCGGCGCGACAGTTCCATGAGCTGATCGCCGATGGCGGGGTTGCCCGACAGGCCGTCGATGACCTCCACCACCTTCATCAGCGGCACCGGGTTGAAGAAGTGGTAGCCCACCACGCGGCCCGGGTGCCTGGCGCCCACGGCGATGGCCGTGATCGACAGCGACGAGGTGTTCGACGCGATCACCGCGTCTTCCCGGACGATGGCTTCCAGCTTGGCGATCAGGTCGCGCTTGACCTCGAGCTTCTCCACGATGGCTTCCAGCACCATGTCGCAGCCGGCCAGGTCTTCCAGCGCGTTGCACGGCTTCACGCGGGCCAGCGCGGCCTCGCTGTCGGCGGCGCTGATCTTGCCCTTGTCGGCCAGCTTGGCGAACGTGTCCTGCAGGTACTGGCGCGCGGCGGCCACGGCTTGGGCGTTGACATCGAACAGGTTGACCGTCAGGCCCGCCTGTGCGGCAATCTGGGCAATACCGCGGCCCATGGCGCCCGTGCCGACGATGCCGAGCGTTTGAATAGTGGGTTGGCTCATCGTTCGTCCAAAAAAAGTTGTGGTTAAATTAGCACGATCGTACGATTTCTGCATCTTCCGCGACAGCGGGTAGGCTTACGTGGCGTGCGAAGATCGGCCAGGCGGGGGCGCCTCAAGCGTCCTCGGGTCTACATGGACGCGACCCGGACGATCCATTTCAATAACGGAGAGAGACGACATGCTGAAGCTCTGCGGCTTTGCCGCCAGCAATTACTACAACAAGGTCAAGCTGGCGCTGCTGGAAAAGAACCTGCCATTCGAGGAAGTGCTGGCCTGGATCGGCGAAACCGACCTCGCGGCGACGCCCCTCGGCAAGGTGCCCTACATCATCACCGATTCCGGGCCGCTGTGCGAATCGGAAACCATCGCGGAATACATCGAGGCGACTTATCTCCAGGCGCCGCTGCTGCCGCATGACGCCTACCAGGCGGGCAAGGTGCGCGAACTCGTCACCTTCATGGAGGTATATCTGGAGCTGACGGTGCGCGAGCTGTATCCGGAGGCGTTTTTCGGCGGCAAGGTCAGCGATAACCTCAAGGAGCGCCAGCGCCGCCTGCTGGACCGTTATATCCCCGGTTTCGCCAAGCTGGCGAAATTCTCGCCCTTCGTGGCTGGCGACACCTTCACGCTGGCCGACTGCGCCGCCATCTGCCACCTGCCGCTGGTGTCGTCCTGCACGAAAATCATCTACGGCGAAGATTTGCTGGCGGACCTGCCGGTCAAGGCCTACCTCAAGGCCATGTCCGAGCGGGCGAGCGTGCAGAAGGTCAACGCGGACCGCAAGGCCAATACCGAGCTGATGCTGAGCCGCAACCGGTAAATCGCCGCGATTCACCGGATAGGCTTTGATCAGCATTTTCTGGCGCCCCGCTTGCGGGGCGCTTTGCATTGGCAGGGCCGATGGGAAATGCGCGGCTCGGGGTTTTCCGAGCACTCACCATTTGGTGCAAATTAATCAGGATTCTTCTATATACGGCCGATTTTTTCGTCGGTTAGATGGCGGCTCATCTAACAACGAAGGGGCACGTATGGCGGGTCAAAAAGGCATCGTTCGCCGGGGCGATACGACGACACACGGCGGCAAGGTATTGGAGGGCGAGCCCACGTTCGTCTTCTACGGGGAACCGGCGGCCGGCGTCGGACACATGGTCTGGTGTCCGCAATGCAAGGGCACCTTCCCGATCATCGAGGGCGATCCCACCTTCCAGGCCATGGGCCGCGCCATGGCGCTCGACGGCATGCTGACCGCGTGCGGCGCCCGGCTGATTTCCTCGATAGGCGCCCAGGCGACGGTCCGGCACCCGGTGAGCGGAACCTCGGCCGACCCGGCGCCCGATGAAGAGGACCGCTACGACGACCGCTACATCCTGCGCGACAGCGCCACCGGCGAGCCGCTGCCCAACACGGAATACGCGGCGGTCCGGGCCGGCGCCGCGCCCGAATTCGGCACAACCGACGCACAAGGCCGCACCCATCTGCTGGCAGCCCAGCAACGCGCCGACAACGTGACGATCTACGTCGAGGGGTGAGCGATGACCGAAACGCTGACCTCTCCGACCACGGGCAAGACGCTGGTGCGCGCCGGCGTCCGGGCGACTACGTTGACAAGGTTTGATGAAGCGAAGCCGATTCCCGTGCAGCGGGAGTTTATTGAGGTGGTGGTGTTTGATTCGAGGTTGCTTAGCCGTGGCTCGCAGTGGGGGCACGCTGCCATCGAAATTGACGGCACCGTCTACAGCCGTGCCCCAATATTATTCTTCAAGGGCGGGTACAGAAAATATCTGATTGGTAACACGAGGCGATGGAGAACCAAGCCAGACGGCACAATCGGAAAGGGCGTATATCGCGATGCCGTCGGGCTGCTGATGTGGGTATCTCTACGAGAGAAGGCCCTCATTAGAGACGAACTGGAAAGACGTGTGGCGGTCAATGCGAAATACTCATTATTCGATAATTCATGCAGCTCCAACGTTGCCGATGTGCTTGAGTTGGCCGGCATCATGGCGCGCGATCCGCGAGCGTTTGGCGAGCTGACACCGGTCATGCCCGCTGAATTACTCGGCGTATTGAAGAAGTCGAATCGTCTCGTCGAGACGCGAAACTATAAAAAGGGGTGGGAAGGTGGCGCGTCGGCAAACTGGTAAAGCCCGTCACTGGTGCGCCGTGGGGCTTGCCTGCATTGTTGGCGGAATGCTCTATGGATACTGGGCGGGCTATCGCATCCCTCTTAGCACTCACGTTGCGACAATACCCATCGAGCTATACGGAGATGCCGCTGGGATGGTTGAGCCCGTTGAATCCGTCATAGGTAAGGTGCAGGCCGGTGAACGCTGCAGGTTTATTCAGGTGACCATTGCGGAGGAAATGATGTTCTCCTACCGGGTGAAGTGTGGGGATTTGGACGGATGGACTGACGCCGGTGGTGCATTTGCGCCGCGGCTAGATCCGTACGAACTGTTCTCACTGAAATAAGGGGGGGGAAGGTGGCGCGTTGGCAAACTGGTAAGGCGTGGCCATGGTTCGTCGCAGCATTGTTCTGCATCGTCTTGGCTCTGGGATATTGCAGCGGCTACCAAGTACCGATCAGAACGCATGTGGCGACGAAACCCGTCCCCCTCTACGGGAATCCCGAAGGAATGGTGCCTCCAGTTGCCCCCTTGGTTGGGGAAGTCGCACCCGGTGCGCGATGCAGGTTTGTGCAAATCGGCGTTGCAGCGGAAATGATGTACACCTACCGCGTGATATGCGGGGAACTGGATGGTTGGACCGAGGAGGCGTTTGCATTCGAGCCGGCTCTGAATTCCTATGAGCCAGTTCAACAGGAAGAATGGAGGGAAGGTGCCACGTCGGCAACTAACCCATGCAGCCCGGGAGCCGACCACGTTCCCGGGCTGCCGGAATCCCTCAAATCTTCGCCAACCGATCCAGCGCCAACTTCAGCGTCTCTTCCTTCTTCGCAAAGCAGAACCGCACCACGCCCGATTCGCGCGGTTGCGAATAGAACGCCGACACTGGAATCGCGGCCACGCCGATCTCGCGCGTCAGCCACATCGAGAAATCGGCTTCGCTCATATCGGAAATCGCCGAATAATCGACGCACTGGAAGTACGTCCCGTCCGAGGGCAGCAGCTTGAAGCGCGTGGAGGCCAGCCCGGTGCGGAAGTAGTCGCGCTTGGCCTGGTAGAAGCCGGCGAGGTCCAGGTAGGGCGCCGGGTCGGCCATGTAGTCGGCCAGCCCGAACTGCACCGGCGTGTTCACCGTGAACACGTTGAACTGGTGGACCTTGCGGAATTCGTTCGACAGCGCAGCCGGCGCGGCCACGTAGCCGATCTTCCAGCCCGTGACGTGATAGGTCTTGCCGAAGCTCGACACCACGAAGCTGCGCCGCGCCAGCTCCGGATGGCGCGAGACCGACTCGTGCCGCTGGCCGTCGTAGACCATGTGCTCGTACACCTCGTCCGAGAGCAGCAGGATGTCCGTGCCGGCTAGCAGATCGGCCAGTTTCTGCATGTCATCGGTACGCCAGATGGTCCCCGTGGGGTTGTGCGGCGTGTTGATGAGGATCATCCGCGTCTTGGGGGTGATGGCGGCGGCGAGCTTGTCGAACGGGATCCGGAACGCCGGCGCCTCAAGCGTGACGGGCACTGCGACGCCGCCGGCCATTTCGATGGCGGGCAGGTAGCTGTCGTAGCAGGGCTCGAGCACGATCACTTCATCGCCCGGATGCACTGCGCACAGGATCGCCGTCAGGAGGCCCTGCGTGGCGCCGGCCGTGATCGTAATTTCCGTATTCCAGTCGTACGTGTGGTCGTACAGCGTGGCGATCTTGCCGGCGATGGCCTGGCGCAGCGCGGGCACGCCGGCCATTGGCGGGTACTGGTTGTGGCCGGTGCGCATGGCGTGGGCCACGGCATCGACGATGCGCGCGTCGCAGTCGAAATCCGGGAAACCCTGGCCGAGGTTGACGGCGTTCTTCTCGGCGGCCAGCGCCGACATCACGGTGAAGATGGTCGTGCCGACCTTGGGCAGGCGCGACAGCGGCGGGGTCAGGGGTGCGAGCGAGGATTCTGCGGACATGGCGCGGGAAGGAGGCAGGTTAGGGCGGCGGGTTCAGGACAAGCGGGTCATTTTAGCGGGGATCGGCGCCGGCAGTGGATGCCTCGGTCGCGGCGGCCAGCCAGGCGGCGAAAGCCGGCGGCGGCAGGATCTCCACGCCGCTCATGCGGCGCAGGCGGCTCCTGAGCTTCAGCACGGCCTTGTCCTTGGAGACCAGCAGCGCGGCGCGCGAGAAATGCGCCAGTTCGATGAACTTCTGGTCGTCGGTGTCGCGGCACTTGGGCAGCCGCACGGCGTCGAAGTCGGTCTGGTCCGGGGCGGGTTCGAGCGTGGCGAGCCGGTCCACCTGGGCCAGCGCGGCATCGATATCGACCGAAAACCGCGCGAATTGCGGGTAGGCCAGTACCCGGCGCAGCTCCTCCCGGCAGTCGGCGCGGATCACCGGGGCGATGGTTCCGGCGTCAAGCGCGGCGCGGATCGGCGCCACGTGGGGGTCCTGGAATACGAGCAAATCGACCCAGATATTGGAGTCGAGGACCACGCGGGGCGGCGGGGCGGCAAAAGCGACGCAAGGGGCGCCGGCGGTGGTGTCTGTGGGCATTCGCTACAATCTGGTCTTTGTTCCTGCCCGCGATTTTGCCATGCTCATCGTTCTGTCTCCTGCCAAGTCGTTGGATTACGAGACGCCCCCGCGCATCAAGACCCACACGATGCCGCGTTTTGTCGACCGTTCCACCACGCTGATCGAGCGCCTGCGCCGGCTGGCGCCGCAGGACGTAGCCGCGCTGATGGACATCTCCGACAAGCTCGCCGTGCTCAACGTCACCCGCTTTGCGGACTGGAGCCCCGAGTTCACGGCGGCCAACAGCAAGCAGGCGGTGCTGGCCTTCAATGGCGATGTTTACGATGGGCTGGACGCGAAATCGCTGTCCACCGATGACCTCGGGTTCGCCCAGAAGCACATTCGCATCTTGTCCGGCCTGTATGGCGTGCTGCGCCCGATGGATTGGATGCAGCCGTACCGGCTGGAAATGGGCACGCGCCTGGACAACGTGGCCGGCAAGGACCTCTATGCGTTCTGGGGCGACGACGTCACGACCCTCCTGAACAAGGACATGGCCGACCTCAAGCACGAGGGCGCGGCCACGCTCGTGAACCTCGCCTCCGAGGAATATTTCAAGGTTGTGCGACCCAAGGTGCTTGCCGCGCGCGTGATCACGCCAGTGTTCGAGGACTGGAAGGGCGGGCGCTACAAGATCATCTCGTTCCACGCCAAGCGCGCCCGGGGCACGATGGCGCGCTATGCGGTGACGCACCGCGTGACCGAGGCCAGCAAGCTCAAGCGGTTTGCCGAAGACGGCTACGCCTACGACAAGGCCGCGTCGGACGACACCCGCTGGGTGTTCCGCCGCCGCCTGGAAGACTGATAAAAGACTGATCGCTGACTGGAGAACCCGATTCCCATGACCTCAGCCCTGCATATCTCCACGCTGTTCGATTCCGGCGCGATCGAAGTCGAGGCGCTGGACCGTGCCGACGATATCCGCCTGCGCATTCGCGCCGACTCCCACGCCGATTTCCGCCAGTGGTTCCATTTCCGGCTGCAAGGGGCGGCGGGGCAGGCGTGCCGGCTCCAATTCGTGAACGCCGGCGAGTGCACCTATCCCGATGGCTGGCGCGACTACCGCGCGGTGGCGTCCTACGACCGCGCGCACTGGTTCCGCGTGCCCACGCGCTATGAGGGCGGCACGCTGACCGTCGAATTCACGCCCGAGCACGACAGCGTGTGGTTGGCCTATTTCGAGCCGTATCCCGAGGAGCGCCACCTGTCGCTGCTGGCCTCGTGCCAGCGCTCGCCGCTGGCGCGGCTGTCGCATCTGGGCAGTACCGTCGATGGCCGCGACCTGACCTGCGTGACCGTGGGCCAGCCGGGGCCAGGCAAGAAGACAGTGTGGATGATCGCCCGCCAGCATCCGGGCGAGAGCATGGCCGAATGGTTCTGCGAAGGCGTGCTGCAGCGGCTGACCGGCACCGGCATGTGGGCCGGCGACCCGGTGGCCCGCAAGCTGCTGGACCGGGCGGTGTTCCACATCGTGCCGAACATGAATCCGGACGGTTCTGCGCGCGGCAACCTGCGTACCAATGCCGCGGGCGCGAACCTGAACCGTGAGTGGATGCAGCCGAGCCTGGAAACCAGCCCCGAGGTATGGCACGTGCGCCGCGCCATCGAGGCCACGGGCGTGGACCTGTTTTTCGACATCCACGGCGACGAAGGGCTGCCCTATAACTTCGTGGCCGGGAGCGAGATGCTGCCGGGCTTCACCGATGCGCAGCGCGAGCAGCAGACGCGCTTTATCGACGCCTTCAAGCGCGCCACGCCGGACTTCCAGGACGTGCACGGCTACGCGGCCAGCAAGTACAACGCGGACGCCCTGAAGCTGGCGTCGAAATACATCGGCCACACCTTCGGGTGCCTGGCGCTGACGCTGGAAATGCCGTTCAAGGACAACGCCGACCTGCCCGATCCCGCGGTGGGATGGAATGGTGCGAAAAGCGGCCTGCTGGGCACGGCGATGCTCCAGGCGGTGCTGGAGTATCTGGAATAAGGCTCAAGGTGTTCCTCCCCTCCCCGCAAGCGGGCGAGGGGAGAACCTCCAGCGCTTACTGCTTCTTCTTCGTCTTGGTTGACGTCTTCGTCGTCGATTTTGTCGACTTCGACGACGATGTCGACGCCTTGGCGCTGCTCTTGCCCTTCTTCTTCGACGTCGTCGTCGGCGTGGCCACGGCCGGCGCGGCGGCTGGCTCGGCGATGACGTCGCCGTTGCTGTCGAGCAGTTCGTAGGCCAGCATCATCCCCTCGTCATACCCACAACGCACCCGCACGGGTTGCCATTGCGCCTCGCCGACACGCTTGTGGGCCGAGGCCGCGAACGTCACCACCGAATTCACCGGCACAGCCTGCTTGCCCTGCGAGAACCGGCCGCTCCACGGCTCCACCGTGGCCTGCCCATTGCTCAGCGCGCCGGTGGGAATCTTGAGCGCGTCGTAGGTGGCCGAGCGCGGCACCACCCAGCTGGCATGCGCGGCGCAATCGGCCACGCTGGCCGTCGCGTTCTCGGTCTTCATCAGCTGTTCGCGCATCCGGGTCCGATACTCGGCCAGGCTCACGCGGCCCTTGTCGGGCAACGTCACGGTCTTGATCGGTGGGTTGGTATTGACGACTGGCGGGGGCTTGACAGTCGGTGTGGCAGAAGCGGGAGCGGTAGCGGCGGGCGTGGTGCCCGGGGCGGCGGCGGTGTCGGTGGCCTCATCGCCCGGTGCGGTGGCGCACCCGGCGAGGGCCAGCGCGCCTGCCACTGCGGCGGTCAGCATGCACAGCCGGCCACCAAACAGTTCGGAAATTCGTCGGATCACGGGATCGTCTTTGCTTGTTCAGCAAGGAGGGTTGGCGAAGGATTGCCATGATAGAGGAAAGCCCCGCGCCAAAGTTCCGAAATGTTGTTACGTTCCGTTCGAATTGCGCGTAACGGCAGCGCAACCGCCGTGATCACGCTGCGTTCATGCGGGATCGGCGTCGTTCCAATATCAGAAAAGGCGCACGCGGCGCAAGTCAGGCGAACCCCGATGCAGTGCACGCGATGGAATGATCCCCGCCCGCGAGCGCGGGCGGGAACGGTCAGGGATGACCTTGGGGAAGACCTCAGGCGGTGCGCGTGAAGCGCAGCAGGTCGTCCATCAGCGCGTTGAGGTCGCGCTTGAGCTTGTCGAAGCCGGCGTTGGGCGCGAGGCCGACTTCATCCATGTACAGCTTGCGATTGATCTCAAGCTGCAGGCTGTTGCGGTTGGCCTGGGGCTGGCCCAGCACCCGCACGATCTCCACGCCCTTGTAGGGGTGGTTGCGCCAGACGTCGTAGCCCATCTCCTTGAGCACGCCTTCCACACGGTCGGTGAAACGCGTGTCGCAGGTGGTGCCGTCACGGTCGCCCACCACGAAATCCGGGTGTTGCAGGCCGGGGTGCTCGGTCGCGTACTGGGCGGCCTCGCTCGGCATGGAATGGCAGTTGATGTGCCAGACCTTGCCGTGGCGCGCCACGCCTTCGTCCGCCAGCCGTTGCAACTGGGCGTAGTAGGGCACGTAGTAGCGGTCGATGCGGGACTGGAGTTCGGCCACGCCGAGCTTGCGGTCGTAGATCGGCTCGCCGGTGTCCAGCACGCGCCAGACCAGGCCCTTGCCGAGGCGGGTCTTGGAAGTTTCCTGCTTGGCGCCGGGCCACGGCGCGTCCAGCAGGACTTCGTCGATCTCGCCCAGGCCGCGGTTGGCGTCGAGGTAGCTGCGCGGGAAGCCGGCGCAGAGCAGCGGGATGCCGCGCCCGGGGGCGTCGGCATAGAGCGCATCCACGAAGGTGTCTTCCGCCTGCCGCAGCAGCGGCAGGGGCAGGTTGCCGGCGTAGCGGAAGTCCGCCGGATACGTGGTGCAGCTGTGCGGGGAATCGAGAAAGAGCGGGCTGCTCTCGCCTTCCGGCATGTGCAGGAAGTACGGGCTTTCCGCGGTCTTTCGGTCTGCTTCAGTCATGCTGTGCCTGGGTTTGTTCCGTGGATTAGTCCAGGGAGATCTTGGCGGCGGCTGCCACGCGCTTGTTCTTGGCCACTTCGGTGGAAATCTGCTTGGCGAACTGCGCCGGGGTGTCGCCCACCGGGGTGGCGCCGAGCTTTTCCAGCTTGGCCTTCACTTCCGGCATCGCCAGCACCTTCACGGCGGCGGCGTTCAGCTTGGCCTGGATGTCGGCGGGCAGCTTGGCCGGGGCGATCAGGCCGAACCATGCCGAGTCGTTCACTTCGCCCAGACCCAGTTCGGCGAAGGTCGGCACGTTCGGCAGGGCAGCCACGCGCTTCGGCGCGGCTACGGCCAGCGCGCGGAGCTTGCCGCCTTCGATGAACGGCAGCGAGGAGGGCAGGTTGTCGAACAGCACCTGGACCTGGCCGGCCAGCGCGTCGTTCAGCGCCGGGCCCACGCCCTTGTACGGCACGTGCAGCAGTTCGGTGTGGCTGCTCATCTTGAACAGTTCGCCCATCATGTGCGAGACGCTGCCGTTGCCGGCCGAGCCATAGGCCATCTTGTTCGGCTCGGCCTTGGCCAGCGCGATGAACGACTTCATGTCGGTGGCCTTCACACCCGGGTGGATGCTCATCACGTTCGGCACCGAAGCCAGGTTCGTGATGGGGGTGAAGTCCTTGGTGGCGTCGTATTGCAGGCGCGGGTACACGGCCGGGTTGATGCCGTGGGTCGAGGCGGTGGCGATGCCGAGCGTGTAGCCGTCCGGCGCGGCCTTGGCGAGGTAGCCCGTGCCGATGCTGCCGCCGGCGCCGCCGCGGTTATCCACGACTACGGCCTGGCCCAGTTGCTGGCCCAGCTTGTCGGCCACGATGCGGGCCACGATGTCAGTGGTGCCACCGGCCGGGAACGGCACGACCAGCGTGATCGGCTTGGTCGGATACGTGCCCTGGGCAAAGGCGGGCAGGGTCAGGCCAGCGGCCGCGAAGGCAGTGGCGGCGGCGATGGCTTGGAGCAGGGGACGGCGTTGCATCAGGTCGATTCCGAGGAGGGAAAGAGGGGGAAGAGGGGGAAGAGATTCGAAAAGAACGGTTTTTCCGATTCTGCGCGTGCGTGCAAGGGACTGGCAAACGAAATAAAATCCCCGGATCATTCCAATTGGTATTGAAGGAGTTAGATTTGGGAGGTGAAGCATGCGCCGCTTATGTCCGTCAATGACGGAGTTGCAGGCCTTCGAAGCGGCGGCGCGCCACAACAGCTTTACCGTCGCCGCACGTGAACTACACGTCACACAAGGGGCCGTGAGCAAGCAGGTGCGCAGCCTGGAGGCGTTTCTGGGCGTGGAATTGTTCGAGCGTGTCCGCCAGCGCCTGATGCTGACCGACGCGGGCGAGCGCTATCTGGAGCGCATCCGCCCCAGCCTCAACGAGATCGAGGCGGCCAGTGTGGAGTTGATCGCGCGACAGGGCCGCGGCGGCATCCTCCACATCGCCAGCATGCCTACGCTCGGCGCCAAGTGGCTGATACCGCGCCTGCCGCAGTTCTTCGCCCGGTATCCGGAAGTCACGCTGGAGTTCGTGCCCCATGCCCAGGGCTACGATTTTTCCCAGCCCGATCTCGATGCGGCGATTCGTTTTGGCGATGGTGTCTGGCCGGGGAGCCTGGCCGACTATATGACCGGGCGCGAGGTGCTGCCAGTCTGCCGGCCCGGCCTGCTGGCCCAGGAGCCCGACGGGGTGGCGCGCACGCCGGCGGTGCTGCTGGGCTACCCGCTGCTGCACCACACCACGGTGCCCGAGGCGTGGCCAGACTGGCTGTCCGAGCTGGGCGTCTCCACTCGCCAGGCCTGGAGCGGCGCGCGCTTCGACCAGTTCTCGCTGCTCACGCAGGCGGCGATGTCGGGGCTGGGCATCGCGCTGATTCCGCGCTGCCTGATCGAGGAGGAGTTGGCCACCGGCACGCTGGTGGTCGCCCATCCCGCGCGCGTGCTGGCGCGGAAAGGCTACTACCTGTGCTACCCGGAACAGAAGGCGCACCTGCCGGCGCTGCAGACGTTCCGGGCGTGGGTGATGGAAGGGGTGGACGTGGTGGCGTGAGGGGAAACGAGGGCCTGAACTACTTCGACAGCACCTTCATCGCCTGTTCCAGCCCGGCCAGCGTCACCGGATACATCCGGTTCTTCATGATCTGGTTGATCACCGTGATGGACTGGCGGTACTGCCACAGCCCCTCCGGCTCCGGATTGAGCCAGACAAAGCGCGGGAACTGCTCGATCATCCGGTTCAGCCACACCGCCCCGGCCTCGGGGTTGTTGTACTCGACCGAGCCGCCCGGCTGAAGAATCTCATAGGGGCTCATCGTGGCATCGCCGACGAAGATCACCTTGTAGTCGGGCGTGTACTTGTGGATCAGGTCCCAGGTGGCGATCTTCTCGGCGTGGCGGCGCCGGTTGTTCTTCCACACGTAGTCGTACAGGCAGTTGTGGAAGTAGTAGTACTCGAGGTGCTTGAACTCGGTCTTGGTGGCCGAGAACAGCTCCTCCACGCGCTTGATGTGGTCGTCCATCGAGCCGCCGACGTCCATCAACATCAGCACCTTGACCTTGTTGTGGCGCTCCGGCCGCAGCTTGATGTCCAGCAGCCCGGCGTTGGCGGCCGTGGAGTGGATGGTGTCGTCGAGGTCCAGTTCGGTGTCGGCCCCCTCGCGCGCGAAGCGGCGGAGGCGGCGCAGCGCCACCTTGATGTTGCGCGTGCCCAGTTCGACCTGGTCGTCGTAGTCCTTGTAGGCGCGCGACTCCCAGACCTTGATCGCGGTACGGTTGCCCTTGGACGGCCCGCCGATGCGGATGCCCTCCGGGTTATAGCCGCCATGGCCGAACGGCGAGGTGCCGCCCGTGCCAATCCACTTGTTGCCGCCCTCGTGCTTTTCCTTCTGCTCTTCCAGCAGCTGCTTCAGGCGTTCCATGAGCTTGTCCAGCCCGCCCATGGCCTCGATCTTGGCTTTTTCCTCGGCGGACAGTTCGCGCTCGAGCGTCTTCTGGAGCCAGTCGAGCGGAATGTCGCTCTTCCAGTCCACCAGACTCTCCACGCCCTTGAAATAGGCGGCGAAGGTCTGGTCGAATTTGTCGAAGTGCTTCTCGTCCTTGACCAGCGTCATGCGCGACAGGTAGTAGAACTCGTCGATCGACGGCGAGATGACCTGCGCGCGCAGGGCCTCCAGCATGGTCAGGTATTCCTTGACCGAGACCGGCAGCTTGGCGTGCCGCAGCGAGAAGAAGAAGTCGATCAGCATCGCATTTCCCTTAATTTCTGGCTGCGATCAGCGCGGCCGCTCGAGCTGGAACTGCAGATGCGCGCGCACGGTGGGCCATTCGCTGGCGATGATGGAGAACACCACCGTGTCGCGCAGCGAGCCGTCCGGCATGCGCGAGTGACTGCGCAGCACGCCATCCTGCTTGGCGCCCAGCCGGGCGATGGCGGCGCGGCTCTGGTGGTTCATCCAGTGCGTGCGGAATTCCACGGCGATGCAGTCGAGCGTCTCGAACGCGTGGCGCAGCAGCATCAGCTTGCATTCAGTGTTGAGCCCGGTGCGTTGCACGCGGCGCGCGTACCAGGTCGAGCCGATTTCCACGCGGCGGTTGGCACCGTCGACATTCATATAGGTGGTCATGCCGGCCAGCCGGCCGGCGGCGTCGCGCACGGCGAACGGCTGCATCAGGTCGCGCGCCTGGAGGTCCAGGCGGCGCCGGATCTCGGCCTCCATGCCTTCGGGCGTCGGCACGCTGGTGTACCAGAGCTGATGCAGTTCGCCATCGGCGGCGGCTTCGCGCAGGCCGGCAGCGTGGTCGGGCGAGAGCGGCTCGAGCGTGGCGTGGCGCCCGGTCAGCGTGACGGGTTGGACGAAAGCCATGCCGATCAGCGGTTCGCGCGGTTCATGAACACCAGGCGCTCGAACAGGTGCACGTCCTGCTCGTTCTTGAGCAGCGCGCCGTGCAGCGGCGGAATCGCGGCCTTGCGGTCGGGGCTGCGCAGCGCCTCGGCGGGAATGTCCTCGGCCATCAGCAGCTTGAGCCAGTCGATCAATTCGGACGTGCTCGGCTTCTTCTTCAGCCCCGGCAGGTTGCGCATCTCGTAGAACGCGTCCAGCGCGGCGGCCACCATCTCGCGCTTGATGCCCGGGTAGTGGACGTCCACGATCTGCTGCATGGTGTCCGCGTCGGGGAACTTGATGTAGTGGAAGAAGCAGCGGCGCAGGAAGGCGTCCGGCAGCTCCTTCTCGTTGTTCGAGGTGATGATGACCATCGGCCGGTGCCTGGCCCGGATCAGCTCGCGCGTCTCGTAGACGTAGAACTCCATGCGGTCCAGTTCGCGCAGCAGGTCGTTCGGGAATTCGATGTCGGCCTTGTCGATCTCGTCGATCAGCAGCACCACGGGCTCGTCGGCCTCGAAAGCCTGCCAGAGCACGCCCTTGACGATGTAGTTGCGGATGTCGTGGACCTTGTCGTCGCCGAGCTGGGAGTCGCGCAGGCGCGACACCGCGTCGTACTCGTACAGGCCCTGCTGGGCCTTGGTGGTCGACTTGATGTGCCATTGCAACAACGGCATGCCCAGCGCGGCGGCCACTTCCTCGGCCAGCATGGTTTTGCCGGTGCCCGGTTCGCCCTTGATCAGCAACGGCCGCTGCAGCGTGCGGGCGGCGTTGACGGCCAGCTTCAGGTCATCGGTGGCAACGTACTGGGCGCTACCCTCGAAGCGCGTGGACGGGGACGGATTGGCGTTGGCGGGCGTGGACATGAGGCAACCTGTTTTAGGCGGAATGGGCCAGTATAAAAGCAGAAACCGATTCGCGTTTAGTGGGGGACACCCGGGGCTGGTCGTCTGGACTGCCACGTGCCGCCTGCGGTACAATGCGCCGGTTTGACGCGCCCCCAAAGTCAAGTTCCCACATGCCCGGCAGTCTGCCCGTTGTCATGCAGATCCCCCGGTGCCGGCAACAAGCGCGAGATGGTTGCAGAATGGTGTCAGAGCACCCGCGGCACATCCACAACGCTTTTCCGCGATTGCATCCCCACCCCCGTTCCTAAACCGTCTCCGGCCAGCAGGGCAGGTCACGCACGGTTTAACACTTCCCAATCATCTAAAGACAATGAAAAAGCTCCTCACGATGGTGGTGTTGGGCGCGGCCGCAACGGCTGCGCAGGCCCAGGACGCAAAGGGCAATGTGGACACTGCCAAGGACAAGGTTGCAATGTGCATTGGTTGCCACGGCATTCCGGGCTACCGTGCATCGTTCCCGGAGACATACGAAGTACCGATGCTGGGCGGCCAGACCGCCAAGTACATTGAAAACGCGCTCAAGAGCTATCAGAAGGGCGATCGCAAGCATCCGACGATGCGGGCGATTGCCGCGAGCCTCTCGGACAAGGACATTGCAGACGTGGCGGCCTACTACTCGCAGCAGAAGGCCGATACCAAGAACAACACGCTGAAGTAAGAGGCTCAGAGACATGAAGACGCTGATGACGCTGAACAAGCTCCGATTTGCGGTGGGCGCGCTCGTGCTGGGCGCTGCCACCCTCCCGGCCGCCGCCGCCGACATCGCCGCCGGCAAGGCGCTGGTGGAGAAGGGCGCCTGTGTGGCCTGCCACGGTGCGGGCCTGAACGCCCCGATTACGCCCGACTATCCCAAGCTGGCTGGCCAGCATGCGGACTACCTCTACCACGCGCTGGTGTCGTACCAGATCAGCGGCAACCCGCAGGTGGGTCGTACCAACGCGATCATGGCTGGCCAGGTCAACGCCAACCCGGCCGTGACCGACAAGGCCGGCAAGCCGCGCCCGTTCACGCGCAAGGAGTTGAAGGACATCGCCGCGTATGTCGAGTCGCTGCCCGGCGACCTGGTACTGAAGAAGTAAGTCCCCACGCGGGGATGTAAAAAAAGCCGCTTCCGAGGAAGCGGCTTTTTTGTTGCGCCGGCGCTGAAGCTGGAGCGCCCGCAGAGGCTTCAGTTGCCGCTGCCGGTCACCAGGCGGCGCTGCTTCACCGCATTGGCCAGGGTTTCGAGCACGGTCACGGAGTCGTCCCAGCCGATGCAGGCATCGGTCACGGACTGGCCGTAGGTCAGGTTCTCCACCGGGGTGCCCTGCACGTGGTCCTGGCGGCCGCCCACGAGGTGCGACTCCACCATCACGCCGACGATGCGCTGGTCGCCCCCGCCGATCTGGCGGCCGATGTCCTCGCAGACCGGGATCTGGTTCTCGTGCTTCTTGCTGCTGTTGGCGTGCGAGGCATCGACCATCAGCCGCGCGGCAAGACCCGCCTTCGAGATGGCGTCGCACGCTTCCTGCACGCTGGCGGCGTCATAGTTCGGCGTCTTGCCGCCGCGCAGGATGATGTGGCAGTCCTCGTTGCCGGACGTCGACACGATGGCCGAGTGGCCGCCCTTGGTCACCGACAGGAAATGGTGCGGCTGCGAAGCGGCCTTGATCGCATCGACGGCGATCTTGACGTTGCCATCGGTGCCGTTCTTGAAGCCCACCGGGCACGACAGCCCCGACGCCAGCTCGCGGTGCACCTGCGATTCCGTGGTCCGGGCGCCGATCGCGCCCCAGCTGACCAGATCGGCAATGTATTGCGGGCTGATCATGTCGAGGTACTCGGTGCCGGTCGGCACGCCCAGCTCGCTGATGTTCAGCAGCACTTCGCGCGCGGTACGCAGGCCGTCGTTGATCTTGAAGCTGCCGTCCATGTGCGGGTCGTTGATCAGCCCCTTCCAGCCCACCGTGGTGCGCGGCTTCTCGAAATAGACCCGCATCACCACTTCCAGCTCGTTGGCGAAGCGGTCGCGCTGCACCTTGAGCATCTTGGCGTATTCCAGCGCGGCACGGGTGTCGTGGATCGAGCAGGGTCCGATGATGACGATCAGGCGGTCGTCCATGCCGTGCAGGATGCGATGCATGGCCTGGCGGGCACCGTAGATCACGTCGGACGCTGCCTCCGAGCAGGCGAACTCGCGGATCAGGTGCGCGGGCGGCAACAGTTCCTTGAGTTCGCGAATACGCAGGTCGTCGGTGTTCTTCAACATGATGGCTCCGGGTCTTTGTGAGGTCGTTAGTCTGGTAGTGGGTTGCGACGCGGACGTGGCGGGGATAAAAAAAGCCGCCAGGTTCGCTGGCGGCTTTTTTTGAATTTCGGGCTACTTACAACTGTCCCTCTCCATCCGCCAGCGGTGCGAGATCGCTAAAAAAGTAAAAGTAAAACTTGGCGGACATGGCGGTGTTTCGGGTCAGCTTGTGTCGGAATCTGGGTGATGCGTCGAATTTATGCTGTGGTGCGCGATGAAAAGGCATTTAATTGCGCGGCCATCGGTCAATTCATGGCTCGCAATCGCCACACGCCCGACAACGAAGCATCTTTATATCGCTTTTCAAGATCGATGGCAAGCGTCAATCGCGTGGAATCGCAACAGATTTCGCCAAAAACGGCAGGCCGCCGCCATCGATCCCGGGTCCGTCACAGACTTCAGGCGGTGCCGCCCACGGTCATGTTCTCGATCCGCAGCGTCGGCTGGCCCACGCCCACCGGCACGCTCTGGCCTTCCTTGCCGCACACGCCCACGCCCGAGTCCAGGCGCATGTCGTTGCCGATCATGGTCACGTCCTTGAGCGATTCGGGGCCGTTGCCGACCAGCGTGGCGCCCTTGACCGGCGTGGTGATCTTGCCATCCTCGATCAGGTAGGCCTCGCTGGCCGAGAACACGAACTTGCCGTTGGTGATGTCCACCTGGCCGCCGCCGAAGTTCACCGCGTACAGGCCGCGCTTCACGCTGGCGATGATCTCCGCCGGGTCCTTGTCGCCGTTGAGCATGTAGGTGTTGGTCATGCGCGGCATCGGCAGGGCGGCGTAGCTCTCGCGGCGGGCGTTGCCGGTGACCGGCATCTTCATCAGGCGCGCATTGAGCGTGTCCTGGATGTAGCCGCGCAGGATGCCGTCCTCGATCAGCGTCGTGCATTGCGTCGGGTTGCCCTCGTCGTCGAGGTTCAGCGAACCGCGCCGGTTGGCCAGCGTGCCGTCATCGACGACGGTCACGCCCTTGGCCGCCACGCGCTCGCCCATGCGCCCAGCGAATGCCGACGAGCCCTTGCGGTTGAAGTCGCCCTCCAGCCCGTGGCCGACGGCCTCGTGCAGCAGCACGCCGGGCCAGCCCGGGCCGAGTACCACGGTCATCGCGCCGGCCGGGGCGGGGCGCGCCTCCAGGTTCACCAGCGCCGACGCCACGGCTTCATCCACATACTTGGCCAGCAGTTCGTCGGTGAAGTAGCCGTAGGCGTAGCGGCCACCGCCGCCCGAGGAACCCACCTCGCGCCGCCCGTTCTGCTCGGCGATCACCGTGACCGACACGCGCACCAGCGGACGCACGTCGGCGGCGATCACGCCGTCGCTGCGTGCCACCAGCACCACGTCATATTCGCCGGCCAGCCCGGCCATGACCTGCACCACGCGCGGGTCCTTGGCGCGCGCCATCTTCTCGATGCGCTCCAGCAGCGCCACCTTCTCGGTGGCGGTCATCGAATCGAGCGGATCGTTCGGCGTATAGAGGTTGCGCCCGGTCTGGGAGGCCAGCGCGCCGGCCACCTTCACGCGGCCGCTGCCGCTCTTGCCGATGGTGCGCGTGGCCGCCGCAGCCTGCGACAGCGCCGGCAGGCTGATGTCGTCCGAATAGGCGAACGCGGTCTTGTCGCCGGATACGGCGCGCACGCCTACGCCCTGGTCGATGCTGAAGCTGCCCGACTTGACGATGCCTTCCTCCAGGCTCCACGCCTCATTGCGCGTGTACTGGAAGTACAGGTCGGCATAGTCGACCTTGTGCGTGAAGATGTCGGCCAGCACGCGCTGGAGCTTGGCCTCGTCGAGCCCATACGGCGCCAGCAGCAGTTGCTGCGCCGTGGCCAGGTTGCGGATTCCGAGATCACCGGCGTTCATGATTGTCCTTTCAGCATTCATTGAAGCCGGCACGGGCCGGCTTCAGATCGTAGTCGTTGGGGTAGATGCTACAGCACCCGATGGCGCAGCGCCGGCAGGTTCTGGCGGACTTCCGCCAGCCGCGCCGGGTCGATCACGCCGGCCACCACGCCTTCGCCCTCGGGCAGCACGCCAAGCACCTCGCCCCACGGATCGACCAGCATCGAGTGGCCCCACGTGCGGCGGCCGTTTTCGTGCTTGCCGCCCTGTGCGGCAGCCAGCACATAGCACTGGTTTTCGATCGCCCGGGCGCGCAGCAGGATCTCCCAGTGCGCCTGGCCCGTGGTGTAGGTGAAGGCGGCCGGCATCAGAATCAAGCTCGTGCCGCCGCCGGCGGCCAGATGGCGGTACAGCTCGGGGAAGCGCAGGTCGTAGCAGACCGACATCGCCACGCGTCCGCACGGCGCCTCGAAGGCCACCGGCTCGGTCCCGGCCAGGATGGTGCGGGACTCGTCGTAGCTTTCGGTGCCCTTGGTAAAGCCGAACAGATGGATCTTGTCGTAGCGCGCCACGCGCTCGCCGCGCGGGTCGAAGGCGAGCGAGGTGTTGTAGACCCGGCCTGCGTCGCCGCAGTGCAGCGGCAGCGTGCCGCCCACCAGCCAGATCCGGTGGCGCCGCGCGGCATCGGCCAGGAATTGCTGCACCGGCCCGTCGCCGTCCTGCTCGCGAATCGCGACCTTGTCGGTCTCCTGCCGGCCCATCATGCCGAAGTACTCGGGCAGCAGCACCAGTTCGGCACCGCCGCGCACGGCTTCGGCGATCAGCGCGTCGGCGCGGACGAGATTGGCATCGAGCGATGTGCCCGTCACGGTCTGCACGGCGGCGACGCGGAACGGGGCCGAAGGTGTGGCGGAAGGTGTGGCTGAAGGCGGGGCGGAAGCGGTCATCGTGGGGCGTCCTGTGTCTGGGCGGCCAGCCGGTTCCTAGCGAAGGAACTCGGTCGCGCGGTCCTGGATCGACGGCTGTCGGGGCTTATTGTCCTCCACTTTCGTGATCTTGGGATCGGCCCACGATCCGGACACGTGATAGTGCAGCGTGAACACCTTGGAGAACTCGTCCGCGAACAGCAACTGGGCGGCCAGCGTGCCGATGCCGAGCACCGGATTGATGAACGCGGCCGCCACCGAGGTAGTCGTGGCGTTGATGCGCGGCACCACCGAGACCTGGAGGTCCTGGGTCTCGCGCAGCAGGTTGGCCGTGCCGCTCATCGACGCCATCATCTGGCTGCTCTTGAGCTGGAATTCGTCGATCTTGCCGACGCCGTTCTCGATCGTGCCGCTGCCGGTCAGGTCGTCGAAGACCACGCCCCGGTTGGACAGGCTGCGGAAATCGAGCGTCGCGAACTTCAGCAGGCTTTGCAGGCTCAGCACGCCCAGCAGGCGCGCGGCGCCCGGCTCCACGCTGAGGATCTGGCCATTTTCCAGTTTCAGCGAGAGCCGGCCGGACAGCGACGGGTAGTCGATCGACAGCGGCGAGCCGCGCCACGCGATGCGGCCTTCGAACGCGCCCTTGCCGTCGCGCAGCGTGTGCGCCATGCCCATGCGGTCCAGCACGTCGCCGGCGTCGCGGATGTCGAGCTTGAAGTTCAGCAGCGTGCGGCGGCCCTCGGTGGGAGAGGCGTTGCCGCTCGCCACGGCATCGCGCAGGCGGCGCGGTACGCGCCAGGTGCCATTGCCGGTCAGCGTGGCGCCCGGCTGTTCGATGGTGAGGTTGTCCAGCGTCCAGACTGGCTCGTTGCCGGCGTGGCTGGTGTGCGCCTTGACTTCCAGCTTGCCGAAGTCCTTGCCGCGCAGGATGAACTTGTCCGCCACGAGGTCCAGGGCGGGCAGTTCCTCGATATTGCGGGCCATGGTGTCGACGGCATGGCCGTCATCGGCGGCTTCGGGGATGTCCAGCCGCGACAGCCGCACGGACAGCGCGCCGGACGGCGTGTTGGCATCGCGCCGCCATTGCGCCGTGCCGGCGATCTGGCGCGAGGTCATCTGCGCGTTCCAGCCGCTGCCTTCGCGGGTGGCGTCGAGCGAGACGTCGTCGAGGCTGCGTCCGAAGGCATCGAGCGCCTTGGCGCGCACGGTCACGCGCTCGGGCAGGAAGGGCGAGTTGCGATCGACGTTGTTCGGGTTGTCGCGGCCCGGCGCGGCCGGCGATGGCGCTGTGCCGCCCAGCGCGTTGCGCCAGGCATCGACGTCGAACCGCTCGGCGGTCAGTGCGGCCGTGACGCCGGTCGCCGGCTGAGGCGCCGGCTGGCCCACGCCGATGCCGCCCGAGATGACCTCCAGGCCCTCGGCGCCGCGCCGCAGGACATAGCGCGCCGCCACCGCGTTGCCAAGTTGCACGGTCAGATCGTCCTGCCCGGCGCGGGCCGCCGCCGTGGCGGGACGCAGGTCGAAACGCAGCGGCATTTCCTGCGCAGCCGTCTTGACCAGCGGCGCCGGCAGGTTCAGCGCCATGCCGACGAGGCTGGAGCCCACCTGGATCTGGAGATGCTTGTCGCGGATGCCGATCTCGGCGTTGTAGGCGGTGGCGCCTTCCATATGCGTGCCCGCGCTGCTGCCCGCCGCGGCCAGCGCGTCGCGCAGGCCGGCCGCCGTGGCGGTGCCGCCCACGGTCACGCGCGTGGTGCCGTCGGACTGGGTGCCGCCTCCGATCCGCGTCTCGCCGCCAAGGAAGCGGCCGCGCACGTTATCGAGCCGGAAGCCGTGCTCGTTGAAGGCCACCACGCCGGTCGCGCCGTAGAGCGTGGGCAGTTCCGGGAACAGCGTCACATCGTTGCCGGGGAAGCGGAACTGGCCGTCGACCTTGGTGCCGGCTGCGTGATGCAGCGGCAGGTCGAGTTTCAGCTTCAGGTCGCCCTGACCGGGTGCGTGTGAGTTTTCCGTCACGTTTCCGGTCCAGCCCTTGACCGGGGTATTGGCGATGAAGCGCAGGAAGCTCTGCACCGGCCCGTTGGCCATGCCATCGATCATCAGGTGGCCGTGGTCGCTCAGATCGTCGATGCGGCCGTTGACGTTCTGCAGCACCACGCCCGGCACGCCGCGCACTGCCGCGCGCTTGGCCAGGAAGGTCAGGCTGCCGCGCTCGAACATCACATTGCCCTGGATGTCGGTGAAGTCGGGCCAGGCCGTGCCGGCGTTGGCATTGCTATTTCCGTTGCCATTGGTCTTGCCGTGGCCGTTGCCATTACTGTTGCCGGTCACGCCACCATTCACGTTCGGCCCGGTCTCGTGCGGGGCCACCTGGTAGCTCACGTTCTGCACCGGAATCTCGGCGCGGAAGTCGCCCGCCTTCTGGAACGGGGGATGGAACGGGAAGTGGGCCAGGTCGCCCTTGATCAGGAACTTGGCGCCGGTGGCCTCACCGCCGACCAGCGCGCCGCCCAGGTAATGGCGCGTGCTGGGCAGCGTCAGCGGCAGGTAGCGGACGATGCGGTTGGCCAGGGCGCGGTCCAGTTCGCCCGAAATATCGGCGATGCCGCCATGGCCGTCGCCGCCGGCGTGCCAGCCGCCGCGCACCGTGCCGGCCGTGTCGGCGTTGGCAAAGCGCACGCCATCCGTGTGCACCGCGAGCTTGCCGGACTCCTGCGTCCAGCGGATCTCGCCGCGCAGTTCGTCGAACGGGATGCGCGGCTCCTCGAACACGCCCGGGAACATCAGCGCGGCATCGGTGCTGTCCACGCGCGCGGTGCCCTGGCGGTCATCGAAACTGAAATTGCCCGAAATCTGGGCGAAGCCGGGCGTGCCGGCGCGGGGCAGGCCATCGGCAGCCATGGCCGGCACGGCCGGCTGGCTGTTCACCGAAACCTTGCGCAGCGTGCCCTGCACGGCGTAGTGGGATGCCCCCGGGGCGCGTGACAGCATCCCGGCGCGGTCGCGCGACCACGCCACGTCGAGGTTGTCGATGTGGCCGGCCGGCTGGAGCGCGCGCAGTTGGCGTAGCAGCGCGGTGTCCAGCGGCAGGGAGGTGGCGAGCGCGCGCACCGTGTTCAGGTCGAACGTGGGCGCCTTGAGCGCGAACTTGCGCAGTTCGCCCTGGTTGTCGCGGGTCCAATTCACGGTGACCTTGCGCATGCCTTCGCGCCAGGACGTATCGGCGCTCGAAGGCGGCCCGGCCAGCGGCTCGGGCTGCCAGAGCAGGGTGTCGATGGTCAACTGGTGGTTGCCGGCACGGTCGCCCTTGTGCAGCAGCAGCGCCTGCGCGTTGGCCAGCTTCAGCGGCTCGGCGGCGCCGGCCAGCTGCAGGTCCACGCCCGTGGCGCGCATCCGCATCTGGCTGCCGATCAGGTGGCCTTCGCGGAAATCGACCGACCCGGACGTGCTGAAGACGCCGCTGTCCACGTGGTCGAAGATGGCGAGGTAGCGCTGCACCACCGGCAGCTGCATCTGGCTGAAGTCCCAGTTGGCCTGGCCGGTCCAGTGGCGCCAGTCGCCGGTGGCGCGCAGGTAGTCGTGACGCAGCGCGGCCTGGAAGACCAGTGGCTGGGGCGCCAGCGAGGCGCTGCGTGCCTCCAGCCGGACCGTGTGCTGGGCGCCGTTGCGGTGCGCGGTGAAATGGATGTCGGCCACGTCCAGTTGCGGCAGGCGGGCCTTTTCGTCGAGCCAGCGCAGGTTGCCGCTCATCAGCTCGATATGGCCCTGGGCCAGCAGCCAGTTCAGGAGCGGATCGTCATTGGTCGTGGACGGGTGCGCCTCGATCGGCACGCCGGCCACCAGCAGGCGGCCCTCGGGCGTGCGGCGCACGAGCACATCGGTGCGCTCGGCCATCAGGCTGGCGAACTGCAGGGTCAGCGCCGGCACGGAATGCCAGGAGAGCTTGCCGTCGAGGGTGCCGGCGGAGAGCAGCACGCGCTGCTGGCTGTCCACGGCGCGCACGTTGCGCGCGCGGAACGCCGGATGCCAACCGTCCCAGAATGTATCCAGTTCGCCGATGGTCAATTGGGCGGTCAATGCCGCCGAGCCTTGCTGCTCCAGCCACTGGCGCGCAGTATGGGCCTGCGGCCACAGCACGAAGCGGATCAGCAGCACCGCCACCACGGCGAGTGCGGCCAGCGCCAGCACGATGCGCACCAACATTCGCCAGAGCCGGGGCCAGACCGGATGCACGACGCCGGCACACAGCGCGCGCCAGCCGCTACGGGCGGCCGCACGCAGCCGCGCACCCACGCCGGACGCCACGCTGGGCGCGGGTGCGGAGGAGGATTGAGAAGCCTGGGAAGCCTGCCCGGCGGTGGCGGCGGACGCCTCGGCAGCGGCGCTGGCGGACGTTGAACCGTCGGCGGGCGCGGCAGGGGCGGCGGGGCGTCTGGACATGCGCAGATTATCCGACAATACTAGCCGCTCTCCAAAGTGGTCGATAAGGGTGCGTTGTTGCGCCACCGCGTATCGCCACGGCGCCTGCCCGCATTGCAAAGTTACTGGAATGACTGTCCCTGATCCGACGAGTTCCGCCGCGGGCGCCGCCCCGGCTCACCCCCTTCCCACCGAGGCGCCGGATGCGCCGCCTGGACCCATCGGCAACATGGTCGAAGGGGCCTATGCCACGGTGATGGCCAGGGAGTTACCCGCCACGGATTCCAATGCCGCCGGCGAGGGCGACGTATTGTACTCGGGGCAGGCCTCCCATTACGCCCGCCGCGTGCTCCAGGCGCGCCCCGAACTGGCCGCCGTGGTGGCCGATGCCGCCCGGGCGCCCCTGACGCGTGCGTGGATGGAGTCGCGGCTGCAGGCGCTCCACGCCCCGTCCGCCGATGCCGAAGCCGCCGCCGCCCAGGCGCTGCGCCGGCTGCGGGCCGAAGTCATGTGCGTGGTAATCGAGCGCGACCTGCGCGGGCTGGCCCCGCTCGGCGAGATCACGGGGGCGATGACCGACCTCGCCGAACTCGGCATCCAGTTCGGCCTGCGCGTGCTCGGCGACGACCTGGCCGCCACCTACGGCCGGCCCACCGGCGCCCAGAGCGGCGAGGTGCAGGAACTGGTGGTGGTGGGCATGGGCAAGCTGGGCGGGCGCGAACTCAACGTCTCGTCAGATATCGACCTGATCTTTCTTTATGACGAGGATGGCGATACCCAGGGCGGGGCGCGCAGCCTCTCGAACCACGAATATTTCATCCGAGTGGGGCGGCGCCTGATCAACCTGCTGTCCGAGGTGACCGCCGACGGCTACGTGTTCCGCGTGGACATGCGGCTGCGGCCCAATGGCGATGCCGGCCCGCTGGTGTGCAGCCTGGGCATGCTCGAGGAATACCTCGTCGTGCAGGGCCGCGAGTGGGAGCGCTACGCGTGGATCAAGGGCCGCGTGGTGTCCGCGCTGGACACGCCGCACGCCACGCGCACCGCCGCGCTGCTGGGCCGGCTGACCACGCCGTTCGTGTTCCGGCGCTACCTCGACTATGGCGTGATCGCCGCCATCCGCGCGCTGCACGCCCAGATCCGTGCGGAAGCGGCCAAGCGCAGCGGCGGGCTGGCCGGCCACGGCGTGAACCAGCGCTCGTTCAATATCAAGCTCGGGCGCGGCGGCATCCGCGAGATCGAGTTCATGGCGCAGGTGTTCCAGTTGATCCGCGGCGGCCAGGACCCCGCGCTGCGCGTGCGGCCGACGCTCGAAGTCCTCGACGTCGCCGTGGCCCGCAACCTCCTCCCGGCGGGGCAGGCCGAGCAGTTGGCCGATGCCTACCGCTTCCTGCGCCAGCTGGAACACCGCCTGCAATACCGCGACGACGCCCAGACCCACCACCTGCCGACCAGCGAGGATGAACAGCTGGCCGTGGCGCGGATGATGGGCTACGAGGACTGGCCTGCGCTGGTCGCCCAGATGGATGGGCTGATGGCGCCCGTGGCGCAGCAGTTCGAAGCCACCTTCGCCGATCCGTTCAGCGACCCGGACGCGCCGCAGTGCGAGGCGCTCTGGCCCGAGATCGTGCGGGAAGGGCAGGGCTCGCGGCCCACGCAGGACGGTCCGGACGAGACCGATCCCGAGTCCTCGCCATGCCAGCGGCTCCAGGCGGCCGGCTTCAGCGACTGCACCGGCCTCTACGACCGCCTGCGCGCCATCGCCACCTCGGTGCGCTACCGCGCGTTGTCCGAGTCGAGCCGGGCGCGCTTCGACCAACTGGTCAACCGCGCGCTCGACCTCGCCAACAAGCAGGACGATGCCGACAGCACCATCGCCCGTTTCCTCGATTTTCTCGATGCGATCAGTCGGCGGGCCTCGTATCTTTCGCTGCTGTCCGAGTACCCGCAGGCGATGGATCGCGTCGCCCAGACGCTGCATGCTTCGCGCTGGGCGGCGGCCTACCTGACGCGCCATCCGCAACTTCTGGACGAACTGCTCGATAGCGAGGCCCTGGCGAGCGCGCCGGACTGGCCCGCCTTCCGTGCCCGCGTGGCCGAGCGCCTGCAGGTGGCGCACGGGCAGATCGAGATGCAGATGGACATCCTGCGTCGCGAGCACCATGCCGAGACCTTCCGGATCCTGCTGCAGGACCTGCACGGCCTGCTAACGGTGGAGCAGGTGGCCGACCGTCTCTCCGATCTGGCCGATGCGATGCTCGAAGTCACGCTCGGGGCGGTCTGGGCCCAGTTGGCCACGCGCCACACCGAGACACCGCGCTTCGCGGTCATCGCCTACGGGCGGCTGGGTGGCAAGGAGCTGGGCTATGCGTCCGACCTCGACATCATCTTTCTTTATGACGATGACCACGAGCGCGCGCCTGACGTCTACGCAGCCTACGCTCGCCGCCTGATCACGTGGCTCACGAGTCACACGGCGGCCGGGATGCTGTTCGACGTGGACATGCGGCTGCGGCCCAACGGCGCGGCGGGGCTGCTCGTGACGAGCTTCGACGCGTTCCGGCGCTACCAACTGCGCGAGGGCGACAACACGGCCTGGGTCTGGGAGCATCAGGCGCTCACGCGGGCGCGCTGGTGCGCCGGCGACAGCGAGATCGGCGCGCGCTTCGAAGCACTGCGCGAAGAGGTGCTGCGCCAGCCGCGCGACGCCGCCGCGCTGCGCGACGAAATCGTGCAGATGCGTGCCAAGGTGGCCGAGGGCCATCCCAACCCCATGCCGCTGTTCGACCTCAAGCACGACCGGGGCGGCATGGTCGACATCGAATTCACGGTGCAGTACCTCGTGCTGCTGCACAGTGGCGCGCATCCGTCGCTGACCGGGAACAAGGGCAATATCGCGCTGCTGCGCATGGCCGGCGAGTTGGGTTTGATCGACAAGACCGTCGCTGTGGCCGTGGGCGATGCCTACCGGCTATTCCGCGCACGCCAGCACAAGCTGCGGCTCGATGGCCAGGACCAGGCGCGCGTGCCGCCGGCGTCCGTGGCGGAGCAGGCCACGCAGGTGCGAGCCCTGTGGAGCGCAGTCTTCGGTGAGTAGTTCGGCCCCGCCCCAGCCCGACCACGGCTGGCCGGCCATGCTGGCGACCATCGCCGGTGTGGCCGGGGTGGCCGCGCTGTTCACCTTCGTCCCCTGGCTGCACGCCCACGGGCTGTACCTGCGCGATGCCGTGCGGCTGGACGGCCAGTGGTGGCGCCTGGCCACGGCAATGTGGGTCCATCTGGACTGGCGCCACTATCTGGTCGACTTGGCCGCGGCCGCAGGCTTGCTGCTGCTGGCCGGCCGCGCCACCCGCATCCGCGAGATGCTGGCCGTGCTGGTCATCAGCGGGCTGGCCGTGCAGGTGGCCTTGCTAAGAATCCCCTCGGTCGGCTGGTACGGCGGGCTCTCCGGCGCGCTCCACGGCCTGGCCCTCTGGACCGGCCTGCGCCTGCTGCAAGCCCCAGGCGTCTCGCGCGTGATCGGCGTCATCACCTGCCTGGTGGTGATCGGCAAAGTCTGGACCGAGCAGTCCTGGCTCGCCGCTCTCGTCTTCGACCCCTCCTGGGGCTTCAGCATCGTCCGCGCGGCCCACGCAGCCGGCGCAATCGCCGGGCTGGCGTGCTGGGTCCTGCAGGAATGGTGGCGCACGCGGCGCGGGAATGACGCGGGGCGCTAGCGAACCCGCCGCCGCATCCCAAATCCCACCACCCCAATTCCCAGCAACACCACCGCGCTCCAGGGCGCGATGGCCCCACCGCCACCACCCCCGCCTCCGCTATCCGAGGCCACCGGCGCGGGGGCGGGGGTTGCCGTGGCGGCCGGGTTCGCGGCGGCCACCAGCGCGCCGTCGGCGTCCAGCAATCCTGCGCCGCATTTGCCGACGTTGGCACTGGCCGTGCAGTAGGTATTGGCGGGATGGGCGCGCGCGGAGCTTTTCAGGCCAGCGGTGACCTGGGCTGGCGTCAGCGCGCCGTTGACCGCGAACATCATCGATACCACGCCGGAGACCATCGGCGCGGCGAAGCTGGTGCCGGCCGAGTTGCTGATGACGAAGTTGCCGGCGGTGGTCGTGCCGGAATTGCTCAGCGTGCGGATCAGCGACGAGCCGCCGGGCGTGGAGCAGGTGGGTGTGTTGCCGACCATGACCACGCGCGAGTTGCCGCAGCCGCCGCCCGGGGCGCTCAGGGCGACCTGCGGGCCGACGTTGGCGAAGCTGGCGTTCTCGCCATCGTTCGCGTGAGCGGTGACGGCGATGACGCCGGTGCAGTCGGCGGGGGCTTCCACGGCACCGGCCGAATTGCCGGCTGCGGCCACGACCACTACGCCGGCGGCGTTCAGGTCGTTGACGGCCTGCTGTTCGATGGACGAGCAGCTGCCGCCGCCCAGGCTGATATTGACGACCTTGGCGGGCGTCGGATTGGCCGGCACGCCGGGCACGGCGAGCCCGCCGGCCCAGCGCATGCCATCGACCGTATCGGACAACAGCGCGCCGCAGCGGCCCGAGACGCGCACCGGCTGGATCCGCGCGGCCCAGTCCACGCCGGCGATGCCCACGCCGTTGTTGGTCAGCGCGCCCAGCACGCTGGCCACGCGCGTGCCGTGCCACGTGCTGTTGGCCTGTCCGCTGCCGTCCTGACACGTCTGGCCGGCCGGCACGAAATCGCCCGGATCGATCGGATCGCTGTCGCGGCCATCGCCGTCATTGGAGACGGCGGTGGTGCTGATGAAGTCGTAGCCAGGCACGAGCCGGTCGATCAGGTCCGGGTGGGGCAGGTAGCCGGTGTCGACCACGGCCACCACGATGCTGGCGTTGCCGCGCGAGCGGTCCCAGGCGCGTGTGAGGTTGGCGGCGCCCACGACCTGGCTCGGCAGGGCCATATAGGTCTGGGCGCTGGCGAATTCGGGGTCGTTGGGAATGGAGTCGTGCAGGCGCAGCCAGCGGTCGGGCACCGCATCGGCGATGCGCGGGTCCTGGCGCAGCCGCTTCGCCACCGTTTCGGGGTTGTCGCCCTTGGTGTCGGTCACGCTCATCAGTTGCAGCGTGCCCGCCATCGACCGCTTCACGCCGAGCGCCAGGCCCGTGTTGGCCTCCACGTTGCGCATCTGGGTGGAGGTGGCGGGCTGGCTGCCGTCCCGCCAGCGCACGATGTAGTTGCCCGTGTAGACCGGCGCGGCCCGCGCTCCGGCGGCGCCCTGCGCGGTCGCCGGCAGGCTCCAGCAGGCGGCTACCGCCAGCAGTGCGGCGGACAGCCCTTGGGCGGCGCGACGGCCGCGCTTCAGCGTGTGGTGTGGCATCTACGACTCCTGGGGGCGTTGGTAGTGCGATGCGAACTGCTGAACTGCTGAGCTACAACCTACAGGAAAACGGGCGCTTTATTGCGCAGGCATGTCCCGGCTGGTGGGCATGGTGCGATGCGGCTTGAGCGTGCGGTCCGACGTGGCCGATTCCACGCGCGGCGCGGCCTGGAGCGTGGTCACGGCCTGCTCGAGCGTGATGTCGGGCGCGGCCGTGATGGCGGTGACCAGCCACACGCCACCGGACATCGGCCGCTTCACCACGTACCGCACCGGGCCCTCGATCGTCGCCAGCAGCTTGCCGGCATCCTCGGACACCATCACCTCGGGTGGCGTGAACTTGACGAGGATGTCGCCGATGGCGCGGTCGTCGGTGATGCTGCCGCGCGGCGGGGCGAACGATTTCGACTCCGACGCGCAGCCCGAGACGGCGCCCAGCGATGCCAGCGAAGCAGCGGCGGCCAGCGCCATCGCCAGGACCTTGCGGCGGGGGTGTTGCGGGGACTGACCAGCGGTCATGGGGCGAAGCTCCTGAAATCTGTATCTATATATATAGCGGGATGCGGACGTGGCGACGGTGCGGCTTTAGCCAGCAGCCCGGCGCGGGCGGCGCGAGCCCCCTTCGCGCGGGGTGGTGCTGGCCTGGTTGGCCGCAGGACTCGCGGCCAGTTCCGCAGCGCGTGCCCCTTGCGCCAGCATCTCCTGCGCGTGTTGCGTCGTCGTGGCGGTGACCGTGGCCCCGCCCAGCATGCGCGCGGTCTCGTTGACACGGCCCTCGGTGTCGAGCACGCGGATCCTGGACCGCGTGACGGCGGCCCGGGCCTTCGTGGCGTCGGCCGTCTCCTTGCTGACCAGCAGGTGCGTGCCAGCCTGCGCCGCCACCTGCGGCAGGTGGGTCACGCAGAGCACCTGCCGCGCGCGGCCCAGTTCCTGCAGGCGCCGGCCCACCACCTCGGCCACGGCGCCGCCGATGCCGGTATCCACCTCGTCGAAGATCAGCGTGGGCGTGGGCGCGGCTTCGCTCGTGATGACGGAGATGGCGAGGCTGATCCGCGCCAGTTCGCCGCCGGACGCCACCTTGGCCAGCGGGCGGGCCGTCACGCCGGCATGGCCGGCGACGAGGAATTCCACCTGCTCCAGCCCGTGGCTCTGGCCTTCGGCCTCGTCGAGCGGGTTCAGCGCCACCACGAAGGTGCCGCCGGCCATCGACAAGCCCTGCATGGCGTCCGTGACCGCGCCGGACAACGCCTTGGCAGCGGTCTTGCGTGCGGCGGACAGGTGCCGCGCCAGCGTCAGGTAGGCGGCGCGCGCGGCGGCCTCGCGGGCCAGCACCTTGTTGAGGTCTTGCGCGGACTGCAGGTCGTCGAGTTGCTGGCGGCGGGCCAGTAGTTCGTCCGGCAGTTGCTCCGGCGGCAGGCGATACTTGCGCGCCGCCGTGTGCAGTGCCTGCATGCGCGCTTCCACGGCCTGCAGGCGTTCCGGATCGAGTTCGAGCCGGTCGACGTAGCGCGTCAGCGAATGCGCGGCTTCCTCGACCTGCACCTGCGCCGGTTCCAGCGCGGCGAGCACGTCGCGTAGCGCGGGATCGACATCGGCCAGTTGCTGGATGCGGTGCACCACGCTGTTGAGCACGGACAGCACGGCGCCATCGGCCTCGGACAACGCGTCCAGCGCGGCGCGGCTGCCGTCGATCAGGCCGGCCGCGTGCGAGAGGCGGTTGTATTCGCCCTGGATCTCTTCCCACTCGCCCGCCTGCGGCGCCAGCTTGTCGAGTTCGCCAACCTGCCATTCCAGGCGCTCGCGTTCGAGCTGCATTTCGCGCGATTGCGACTCCACGGCTTCGCGCTGGCGCACGCAGGCGCGCCAGGCCCGCCACGCCTCCGCCACCGCGCCGGCCTGTTCGGTCAGGCCTGCGTGGGCGTCGAACAGGTGGCGCTGGGCGTCCGGGCGGAGCAGTAGCTGATGGGCGTGCTGGCCGTGGATGTCGACAAGCTGGTCGCCCACCTCGCGCAACTGGGTCAGCGTGGCCGCCGTGCCGTTGATGAACGCCTTGCTGCGCCCGCCCGCATCGACGGTGCGGCGCAGCAGCACGGTGCCTTCGCCGTCGAGGCCGGTTTCGTCGCCGGACAGTTCGCGCTCGGCCAGCCAGGCGTCCAGCGCCGCGTGCGTGCCGAAGGTGGCGCTGATGCTTGCGCGGGTGCTGCCTTCGCGCACCACGCCGGCGTCGGCGCGTTCGCCGAGCACCAGGGCCAGTGCATCGATCAGGATGGACTTGCCGGCGCCGGTCTCGCCGGTGAAGACGGTGAAGCCGGTGGTGAAGTCGAGGTCGAGCGTATCGACGATGACGAAATCGCGGATGGACAGGCTGCGGAGCATCGTGGCCTTGGGGGGAGTGGGGGCCGGCTCAGAGCCGGTTGTCCTCGGTCGGGTATTCGTGCCAGTGCAGCTTCTTGCGCAGCGTGGCGTAGTAGTTGTAGCCCACCGGATGCAACAGGGTCACGGTCTTGCTGGAGCGGCGCACGACGATCCGGTCGCCCTGCAGCAGCGAGGTCAGAGACTGCATGTCGAAATTGGCGCTCGCGTCGCGCGCGGTGGCCACCTCGATCGTCACTTCGGCGTCGTGCGGCAGCACGATCGGGCGATTGGACAGCGCGTGCGGAGCAATTGGCACCAGTACCAGCCCAGACAGCGTAGGATGCAGGATCGGTCCGCCGGCGGCCAGCGCGTAGGCGGTGGAACCGGTGGGCGTGGAGACGATCAGGCCGTCCGAACGCTGGTTGTACATGAAATAGCCGTCCACCGAGACGGCCAGCTCGACCATGCCGGAAATGCCCGAGCGGTTGACCACCACGTCGTTGAACGCCAGCGCGGAGAAGATCACGCCGTCGTCACGGATCACGCGGGATTCCAGCAGCATGCGGGTCTCGGCCTCGTAGCGGCCGGCCAGCATCTCGGGCAGGGCGCGCGTCACGTCTTCGAGCGGGATGTCGGTCATGAAGCCCAGCCGGCCATGGTTCACGCCGATCAGCGGCACATTGAGCCCGGCCAGCTGGCGGGCCAGGCCCAGCAGCGTGCCGTCGCCGCCGAGCACCACGGCCACGTCGGCCTCGCGCCCGATCTCGTCGGCCGAGAAGACGGGGTAGCCGGAGAGGCCGGTCGCCTGCGCGGTTTCGCGCTCGAACACCACGTCCTGGCCGTTGCGCGAGATGACGGCGGCCAGTTCCTCGAGCGGGCCCTCGATGCCGGCGGTCGCGTACCGGCCGACCAGGGCAACGGTCTGGAACGCGGCGCGGGGCGCGGCGGCGGGGGCGATGGCTGGGTTCTGGGGGGCAGACATGCCGGGATTAGACCATACCGCCGTGACCATTGTCAGTAGGCGGGCACGCACCGGTGCGAAGCCCGCCCGAACCGGGGAAAGTTGTTTAAAATCGGGGCACTATGGACGAACGTTCGAAAACGCTTCTCAAGACCCTGATCGAGCGCTACATCGCCGAAGGCCAGCCCGTGGGCTCGCGCACCCTGTCCAAGTACTCGGGTCTCGATCTCTCGCCGGCGACCATCCGCAATGTGATGTCCGACCTCGAGGAAATGGGGTTCATCGCCAGCCCGCATACGTCGGCCGGCCGGATTCCCACGCCGCGCGGATACCGGCTGTTCGTCGATTCGATGCTCACGGCGCGCCCGCTGGAGGGTGGCACCATCGAGATGACCGCCGAACTGGCCGCGCTGACCGGCCAGATCCAGGGCCAGCTGGGCGGACAACAGCTGGGGCCGCAGCGGATGATCACGGCCGCCGCGCATACGCTGTCGAACCTCTCCCGCTTTGCCGGCGTGATCATGACGCCGCGCCGGGGCCAGTCGTTCCGCCAGGTGGAGTTCATGCGCCTGTCGGAGAAGCGCATCCTGCTGATCATCGTCAGCCCCGAGGGCGACGTCCAGAACCGCATCATCCAGACCGAACTGCCGTACACCCCCGCCCAGCTGATCGAGGCGGCCAATTTCTTCAATTCCCACTACGCCGGCATGAGTTTCGATGCCGTGCGCAGCCATCTGCGCGTGGAATTGCAGGACATCCGCCGCGATATGTCAGCGCTGATGCAGGCCGCCGTGGAGGCGGGCAGCAGCGCCATGGCCGAGGATGACGACCAGGTGTTCATCTCCGGCGAGCGCAAGCTGCTCGAGGTGGAAGACCTGTCGTCCAGCATGGACAAGCTGCGCCGGCTGTTCGATGTCTTCGAACACAAGACCAACCTGCTGCAGCTGCTCGATGTCTCGAGCCACGCGCAGGGCGTGCAGATCTTCATCGGCGGCGAAAGCCAGCTCGTGCCGCTCGAAGACATGGCCGTCATTACCGCGCCCTATGGTGTCGATGGGCAGATCGTCGGCACGCTCGGCGTGATCGGCCCGACGCGGATGGCCTATGAACGGGTCATCCCGATCGTCGACATCACCGCGCGGCTGCTCTCGAGCGCGCTCTCCCAGAACTGATGGCAGCTTGCGGGCACGCCACGTGACAGCGCGTGCGTGGCGCCCGCCATTTCCGGAAACCCTATGACGTTCTCGGCAGAACCGGCTTACCAGCATGGCCAGGCGCCCCGCACGGCCATCCTGCTTATCAACCTGGGCACGCCGGATTCGCCCACGCCCAAGGCGGTGGGGCAGTATTTGAAGGCGTTCCTGTCCGACCCCCGTGTGGTCGAGATCCCGCGTCTGGCCTGGCTGCCGATCCTGCACGGGCTGATCCTGCCGTTCCGCTCGCGCGCTTCGGCCATGAAGTACGAATCGATCTGGCTGCGCGAGGCGCACATGACCGGCTCGCCGCTGCTGGTGCACACCGAGCGTCAGGCCCACGCGCTCCAGCAGCACATGCACCGGCTCGGCCACGACGTGACCGTGGCCTGCGCCATGCGCTACGGCAATCCGTCGATTGCTTCGGTTATGGAGGCCCTGCGCCGGCAGGGTACGGAACAAGTGCTGTTATTGCCACTTTATCCGCAGTATTCCGGGACGACCACGGCCACCGCGTTCGACGAGGTCTTTCGCGTGCTCGCCGGCTGGCGAAATCAGCCGGAATTGAGACTGATAAAGCACTTTCACGATCATCCGGCCTATATTTCGGCCCTGCAGCAGCAGGTGAGCGGTTATTGGGCGCAGCACGGCATGCCGGACTTTGCCCGGGGCGACAAGCTGATCCTGTCCTTCCACGGCCTGCCGCGCCGATTGTTGGATCTGGGCGACCCCTACCATTGCGAATGCCTGAAGACCGGGCGGATGCTGGGCGAGGCGCTCGGCCTGCAAGCGGGTCAGTATCAAGTGACGTTTCAGTCGCGTTTCGGCAAGGCGGAATGGCTCCAGCCCTATACCGCGCCGACGCTGACCGAACTCGGCAAGGTCGGCACGCATCGCGTGGACGTGTTCTGCCCCGGCTTCCCGGCCGATTGCATCGAGACGCTCGAGGAAATCGCCATGGAAGGGCAGTCCGAATTCCGCGTGGCGGGCGGCCAGGAATTCCATTTCATTCCCTGCCTGAATGATGCGGACTACTGGATTGCCGGGCTGGCCGAGATCGCGCTGCAGCATCTGCAAGGTTGGCCATTGCGCCAGCCGCATCCGCACGAGTTGGAAGCGCGGCGCTCGCGGGCGCAGACCCGCGGTGCCGCGGCGTAAGGAATCAAAGAGTTAGACGATGGATGTGGACTTCGAGGCGGGTGCCCGGCAACGCATCGACAAATGGCTGTGGTGCGCCCGGTTCTTCAAGACGCGCTCGCTGGCGGCCGAGGCCGTGGAGCGGGGCCGGGTGGAGGTCAACGGCCAGCCGGTCAAGAATTCACGCGAAGTGAAGCCCGGCGACGCCGTGATGATCGACGCGCACCAGCAGCGTTGGGAGATCGAGGTGAAGGGCGTGGCCGCCTCGCGCGGGTCGGCGCCCGTGGCGCAGACGCTGTATGCAGAAACGCCGGCAAGCCAGGCCCGGCGTCAGGAAGAGGCGGAACGGCGGCGCATGCAGCCTGAGCCGACGGCGCAGCTACAGGGCCGCCCGACCAAGCGCGACCGGCGCCGGATCGACGATTTCAGAAATTAGGGATTCAGCGGTTGTACGGGAAGTACGGAACGATGTAGTGCTTGAACACCGCCTTGCCGCTGCCATACTCGGTTTCACGCGGCGTGAACGCGCCGGAGGCGCAGATGAAGAGTGTCATCACCGACAGCGCGGCGAGTAGGCACACGGTAACAACAGGCAGCTTGTGCATGGCGAACCTTCCGAAGGATGCACCAAAATGATTCACAGCGTGCTCCCGTTATTTTTGTCATTTTTCATTGATAGATCTTAGTCATTGCGTTGCAGCAAAGCAATGAACACCAGATTGCATCAATCACGGCTTTGTAACCGCGTATTTCGGCGTCTCGCCCCCTTCACACTTGAAAAAACGGGGAGTGGCGCCAACTGCGGCTAGACTTGCCGGTTTGGCATCCCGACCCACCCGACGGCCTGCGCCAGGCGGGCCGAGTTTTAGATTTGATACGGATCGACATGGAAGAACAGAACCAGACCCAGACGCCATCTTCAGCTTCGAGCACGCCGCAGGCGGCGGACGATGCCCTGCGCGCCCAGCAGCCTGGCACGGACGCCCCGGCCGGCGATGACGTGGCCCGCCTCACGCAACAGGTGGCCGACCTGGAGGCCAAGGCCAAGGAAAACTACGAGCTGTTCCTGCGCGCCACGGCAGAGGGCGAGAACATCCGCCGCCGGTCGCAGGACGAGGTCAGCAAGGCACACAAGTTCGCGATCGAGAACTTCGCCGACAACCTCGTGCCCGTGATGGACAGCCTGCAGGCTGCGCTGGCCGACAACACCGGCGACCTCAAGAAGCTGCGCGAAGGCGTGGAGCTGACCGCCCGCCAGCTGGCCGCCGCCTTCGAGCGCGGCAAGATCGTCGAGTTGAACCCGGTGGGCGAGAAGTTCGACCCGCATCGTCATCAGGCGATTTCGATGGTGCCGTCCGAGCAGGAGCCCAACACCGTGGTGAACGTGCTCCAGCGCGGCTACATGATTGCCGAGCGCGTGCTGCGCCCGGCACTGGTGACGGTCTCGGCGCCGCGCTAAATCCCGCGCAAGCCGGAAACCCCCAAGCCTGACCCGACGCCCGGTGCCTGAACGCCCGGGCGTTGTTGTTTCCAGGAACCCTGCGATGTCAGACGACGCTCAATCCCCCCATCCCGATCATCTCGATCACCGCGCCTTCGACGCCTTCGCCATGCAGGCTGTCGACGGGAGCACCATCGACGCGGCCATCGCCGCCGCCGGCGAAGACCTGGTCTGCGTGTTCTTCTGGGGCGTGGACTGCTTCAACTGCGAGATGGCCAAGAAGGCGATGCTCGCCAACCCGGACCCGATTCGGGCGCTGAACCTACGCTGGCTGCACGCCAACGTCTACGAACACCCCGAGCTGGGCAAGCGTTTCGGCCTGCACGGCATTCCGGTGTTCATGTTCTTCCAGCGGGGCAAGAAGCTGGGCCGCGCCACGGGCTGGCACGGCCACGGGCAGTTTGCGTCCGCCGTGGCTAACGCGCGGCTCAAGGCCGAGGGCAAGCCGCTGGCCGGTTGATCAGCGCGACAGCGCGTAGCCGATACGGAACTGCCACGGCGTCTTCTGGTTGTAGTCGAGCAGGCTCTCGCCGTAGCCGTAGAAGTAGCCGGCCATCAGGTATCCCGCCGTGCCCGGCAGCAGCCGCGCGAGCGGGTAGGTGAGCTGCGCGTCGACGCTGCCATAGCCTTTGCGCGTGCCCTTGCGCAGCGTGGCGGCGAACTCCCACGAATCGGGCCGGCCATAGGCCACCAGCAGGTCCATGTAGCCGCGATAGTGGGCGATGTCCTCGTTGTCGCTCTTGCCGACGTAGGCGTACACCTTGGGCGCCACGCGCCAGTGCCAGTCGGTCTGGTCGCCGAAATACATGGTCGGCTTCAGGAACAGCGTGTTGACGCTGCGCGACTGGTCGCCATCGCGCCCGTTCGACTCGTGCTCGAAACCGGTGGCCAGCGAGAGTCGGCTGATCACGCTGTTCTTCACGCCCGTATCGGACAGGTAGTAATAGAGGCTGGGCCGGTAGTTGGTGTCGCGGAACGGGCGCGATTCGTCGTGCAGGTCCCATAGCGAGAACTGCGTGTAGGCGAAGTACAGGTTGTCCAGCACGCTCTTCGAGGTCGGGTTCTCGCCCTCGAACAGGCGGTACTTGAAGCTGATCTGGAACTTGGCGTTGGCGCCGTCGTGGCCGCCGAACATCAGGTACATCGGCTCGTTGAACGAGAGGCGCTGCGCGTCGCGCAGGTCGGCCGGCGAGGGCCCCGGCGTGCCGCCGTTGGCGGCGGTGACGATCGGCGTGACGGGTACGGTTGCCCCATCCGGCTGCGGCGTGCCTTGGGCGGAAGCCAGATCCTTGTGCTCCGTCGCGGCGTTGCCCGGGGCCGTGGCCGCTACGGCGGGTGCAGCGGGGACTTCGCCCGGCAGCGGCGCGCGGTTCAGCGAGACGACGACCGGCGCGGCGTCGATGCCGGCCACGTCGAGCCGCACCTGGCCACGCATGCCGGCCGGCCAGTCGGCGGTATAGGTGATGGTGCGGATGTCGCCGTGGCGCAGGTTCAGCACGGACGGGCCGCCGCCGGTGCGCTTCATCTCGATCCGCACGGGCGCGGCGAGATCGCCGGTGGCGCTCACCTGGAGCGTATCGGGCACCGCGTAGCGCCGCGTCGACTGGTCGGCGCTGACCAGCAGCGTGAGCGTGAAGGGGCGCGTGCCGTCGATCACGCGCGGCGGTTGCAGCAGCGAGACGGCGGCGTGCGCGGAAATCGGGCCCAACAGGGCGAACGAAAGGAGAGCCGCGCTGCCGAAGCCGGCGCGGCGAGGCACGGAGAGAGACATGGATCGTGCGCGTCGCGTCGGCGCAGGGGCCGGGGACACGTCAGAGTTTGGAATGCCCGACAGCCTAACACGTGGCTCGCGGGCATCTTGTGACGAATTGTTGGTGTGAAAAGTGCGGGGTAAGCCGGTCAGCCGGCAGCGCGGCGGCGGATATTGTCGACGTAGGCCTGCCCATCTGGCGGCATACCGGTGCGCTGTGCATTCCAGAGCATTTCGCCGAGGCATTCCATGATCTGGTGCTGGGCCTCGTGCTGGGAATCGAGTCGCCGCGAAAGTGCCTCATACGCCGCGCGAATGCCGGGCGGCTGATCGATCGACACCTGTTCGGAAATCGACAGGTGCATCGCCAGATGCAGGAACGGATTGGTCTGGCCGCCTTCGGGCGTGTAGTCGCGCGTGAGCGCGCCTTCGGTATCGGTCAGCAGCGGGTGGTATTCGGGATGCTCGTCGATCCAGTCGACGGCAATCACTTCGAGCGGGGTGAGGACATTGCCCGCCACCCGTTTCTGCCACGCGTCGCAGAAGAACCGGCGGACTTCTTCTCTTGAGGGATTGAACATGATGGGCGGTATTGTAAACGAGCCCTCCGAACGCTGCCGGCCGCCCGCCGCGCACAAGTAGAATGCGGGCTTCCTGGTGTCTCCTTCCCGCTTCTTCGCACCGCCCATGACCGCTTCCGCCACCCTCGGCCAGGCCCGCCACACGCTCGCCGGCGTGCTGATGATTGCGCTGTCCGCCAGCGCCTTTGGGGCCATGGCGATCTTCGCGCGCTACGCCTATGCCGCCGGCGCTGATGTCTATGGCCTGCTGGCGGTGCGCTTCGTGCTCGCCGCCGTGGCAATGGCCGTGGTCATGCGCACGCGCGGCATCCGTCTGCCGCCGTGGCGGCGCGTGCTGGCGCTGGCGGCGATGGGCGGCATCGGCTACGTCAGCCAGTCCTACTGCTTCTTCACGGCGCTGAACTACGCGCAGGCCAGCCTCGTGGCGCTGCTGCTCTATCTCTACCCGCTGTTCGTGACGATCCTCGCGGCGATCTTTCTCAAGGAAAAGCTGACCAACGCGGCGGTGATCGCGCTGGTGCTGTGCTCGGTCGGCGCCGGCCTGACAGTGGGCGGCGGGGAGGGCAGCCCGCTCGGCATCGCGCTGGGCGTGGCGGCGGCGGTGATCTACTCGATCTATATCGTGGTGGGCGCGCGCGTGACGGCCGGCGTCAACGCCATCGCCACCACCACGGTCATCTGCACCGCAGCAGCGGTGGTCTATGTGACGGTCGGCATCCTGCGCACTGGCGCCGGCGTGCCGCCGCAGTTCCCGGGCGACGCCGGCGGCTGGCTCGCCTTGATCGCCATCGCGCTGGTCTCCACGGTGCTGGCCATCCTGACCTTCTTCGCGGGCTTGCAGCGGCTGGGCGCTTCCAAGGCGTCGATGCTGTCCACGCTGGAGCCGGTGGTGACGGTGCTGCTGGCGGCAATGTTGCTGGGCGAGCACATTGGCGCCACGCAGGCCATCGGCGGTGGGTTGATCCTGGCCGGGGTGCTGTGGCTCACGCGTCGCGCCAGCGGCACCGCCCAGCCAGACACCGCCGTCGACGAAAGGATTTGAGGGACATCGTGAAAGCCGTTGCTCGGCTTTCCGCGCATCGATCGGTACAATCGCGCTTTCTTTCATCCAGAAACCGGGAAGACGCGCAATGAAATCGATCGATCAGGCAGCAGTCGCACAATTGTTCACCGAAGCCCGCACGCACAACGTGTGGCAGGACAAGCACGTGGACGACGCCCTGCTGCAGCAGATCTATGAAGCGATGAAGTTCGGCCCGACCGCCGCCAACAGCAGCCCGGCCCGCATCGTGTTCGTGAAGTCGGCCGCCGAGAAGGCCCGGCTGCTGGAATGCGTGTCTGCCGGTAACGTCGAGAAGACCCGCTCGGCGCCTGTCACCGCGATCATCGCCTTCGACAACCACTTCCACGACCAACTGCCGAAGCTGTTCCCGCATGCCGACGCCCGCGCGTGGTACGCCGGCAACACCGAAAAGATCGCGCGCGATGCGCTGATGAACAGCTCGCTGCAAGGCGGCTACTTCATCCTGGCCGCCCGCGCGCTGGGCCTGGACTGCGGCCCGATGGGTGGTTTCGATGCCGCCAAGGTCAACGCGGCGTTCTTCCCTGACGGCAAGTGGTCGGTGAACTTCCTCGTGAACCTGGGCTACGGCGACGCTGCCCAGCTGCATCCGCGCGGCCCGCGCCTGTCGTTCGACGAAGCCTGCCGGATCGTCTGATCCCCGCCGGCGCCGGGGCTTACGCCTTCGGCGCCGGGGTTTTCTCGCGGAACTCGCACAGCGGCTCGATGGCGCAATGCCAGCATTCGGGCTTGCGTGCCTTGCACACGTAGCGCCCATGCAGGATCAGCCAGTGGTGCGCGTCGTGCAGGAACTCCTTCGGCACCACCTTGAGCAGCTTCTGCTCGACGATATCCACATTCTTGCCCGGCGCCAGCCCCGTGCGGTTGGAGACGCGGAAGATGTGCGTATCCACGGCGATGGTCGGCTGGCCAAACGCGGTGTTGAGCACCACGTTGGCTGTCTTGCGGCCCACCCCTGGCAGGGCCTCCAGCGCCTCGCGGTCCGGCGGCACGCGTCCGCCATGCCGCTCCACCAGAATCCGGCAGGTCTCCATCACATGCTTGGCCTTGGTCTTGTAGAGGCCGATGGTCTTGATGTAATCGATCAGCCCCGCCTCGCCGAGCGCCAGCATCTGCTGGGGCGAGTGGGCCACCGGGAACAGCAGGCGCGTGGCCTTGTTCACGCCAACGTCGGTGGCCTGCGCGGAGAGCAGCACGGCAATCAGCAGCTCGAAGGGCGAGCTGTATTCGAGTTCCGTGGTCGGGGTCGGGTTGACGTCTCGCAGCGTTTCGAAGATCGCGCGGGTCTTGGCGGCGTTCATGCGTCGGGAGTCTTCTTGTTGTTGTCGGGGGTTGCCTGCGTCAGGCCGGCCTTGGCGCGGCGGGCTTCGGCGGCATCGATCTGGGCCTGCACGGCCGGCGACACATTCTCGGTGTTGCGCGGCGTGGCGGCCGCCTGTTTCTGGCGCGCGCGCTCGATCGCGGCCTGGATGATCGCCTTCTTGCGGTCCTGGGCGGCGCGCTCGGCATCGGAGATGACGGGTTCCGCCTGGAGCGCCTCCAGCTTGGCCGCGGCCTTGGCGGCCAGGCGCGCGTCGTTCTCCTCGCGCTCGCGCACCAGCCGGGCGCGGCGCGCCAGGTAGCGCGTGTGGGCGGCGTCGGCCTGCGCGGGCGACCACGCAGCCCAGCCCGTCTTGTCGCCCGTCACCGGAATCATGTCGATGCAGTCCACCGGGCACGGTGCCACGCAGAGATCACAGCCGGTGCACCAGTCGGGCAGCACGGTGTGCATCTGCTTGGCCGCGCCGGCGATGGCATCGACCGGGCATGCCTGTATACAAAGCGTGCAGCCGATGCAGCGCGATTCGTCGATGCGCGCCACGGCCCGCGACTGCTCCACGCCATGCTCCGGGTCCAGCGCACGCGGCGCCACACCGAGCAGGGCGGACAGCCGCACGATGCCCTCGGCGCCGCCCGGCGGGCAGCGGTTGGGTGTGGCCTCGCCCCGGGCCATGGCCTCGGCGTACGGGCGGCAGCCATCGAACCCGCATTTGGTGCATTGGGTTTGCGGCAGCAGGGCTTCTAGGCGGTCCGCCAGCGTGGCGGCGGCGTTGAGGGTGATGGTCACGACTGCGAGGAACGATGTGAGGGACGACTAACGCTTCTGCACGCCTCTGCGGGCGTGTGCGCGGCAAGGATTATCCCCGATTTCCCGAAACGGCAGAACCGGCGATGATTGGCGCGCCACGCCGTCGCCTCACCCATTTGGGCGATATGTGGCGGATCTTTGGACGAGGCACGAGCAATATATGCTCGCCCGTGCCATATAATCCCGCGCAACCGACCGACTCCGGAACCCATGTCAAACGAGCCAAAAACCAAGCGGGATCCCGAAGGCACGCGCCGGCGCATCCTGGCCGCCGCCACTGAAGAATTCGCAAAGGGCGGACTGGCCGGCGCACGCGTCGACCAGATCGCCCGGCGGGCCGAGACCAACGAGCGGATGCTCTATTACTACTACGGCAGCAAGGAAGGTCTGTTCCTGGCCGTGCTCGAAAAGCAGTACGCCGAGTTCCGTGCCGCCGAGGAACAGCTTCACGTGACCGATGAAGACCCGGTCGCTGCTGTCCGCACGCTGGCCCGCTTCGTTTGGGACTGGTACTACCAGCACCCCGAGTTCATCCGCCTGGTCAACAGCGAGAACCTGCACGAAGCGCGCCACCTGAAGAAGTCCGCCCAGTTGCACCAGCTGATCAATCCGGTGGTCAACGTGCTGGCAGACATTATCCGGCGCGGCCAGCAGCAGGGCGTGTTCCGCGATAACGTGGACGTACCCCAGTTCTACCTGACCATTTCGGCGCTCGGGTACTACGTGCTGTCCAACCGCTACACCATCAGCGCGGTAATTGGCCGCGACGTGGCTTCGGAAGACGAGCACGCGCGCTTTGCCGAGTTGCACACGGACATGCTGCTGGCCTTCCTGCAGAAGCGCTGAGCGGTTATCCCGGTCGGAAAAACAAAAATGCCCGCGAGATCATCGCGGGCATTTTTGCATTCGGCGTCCGGCTGGCTTCAGCGCGATTTACGGATGAAATCGCGCAGTTCCGGATAAATATTCTCGCGCCAGCGGCGGCCCGAGAAAATCCCGTAGTGGCCGGCCTTCGGCGCGGTGATGTGATGCCGCTTGGCCTTGGGAATGCCGGTGCACAGGTCGTGCGCGGCGGCGGTCTGGCCGGCGCCCGAGATGTCGTCCAGTTCGCCTTCGATGGTCAGCAGGGCCGTGGTCTTGATGTCCTGCGGACGCACCGGCGCGCCGTCGATCTCCCACGTGCCGTTGGCCAGTCGGAACTCCTGGAACACTTCCTTGATGGTGTCGAGGTAGTACTCGGCGGCCATGTCGAGCACGGCGTTGTACTCGTCGTAGAAGCGCACGTGCGCCTCGGCATCGTCGGCATCGCCCTCGACCAGGCTCAGGTAAAAGTCATAGTGCGAGGACAGGTGGCGGTCCGGGTTCATCGCCACGAAGCCGGCATGCTGCAGGAAGCCCGGGTAGACGCGGCGGCCGTGGCCCGGATAGTTCGCCGGCACGGTGTAGATGACGTTGTTCTCGAACCACTCGTACGACTTGTTGGTCGCCAGCGAATTGACCGCCGTGGGACTCTTGCGCGCGTCGATCGGGCCGCCCATCATCGTCATCGTGCAAGGGGTGGTTTCCTTGTTCGACGCCATCAGCGAAATCGCGGCCAGCACCGGCACCGTGGGCTGGCAGACCGAGATCACATGCAGGTTATCCGCGCCGATATGGCGGATGAATTCCTGAATGTAATAAATGTAGTCAGACAGGTGGAACGGGCCGACATCGGACGGGACCATGCGCGCATCGACCCAGTCGGTCACGTAGACCTTGTGGTCTTGCAGCAAGGTGCGCACGGTGTCGCGCAGCAGCGTGGCGTGGTGGCCGGAGAGCGGGGCGCAGACCAGGACGACGGGTTCGTCCTTGAGCAGCTTGATGGTCTCGGGGTCGTCCGCGTAGCGCTTGAAGCGCACCAGCTTGCAGAACGGTTTTTCGAAGACGGTTTGCTCGACGATGGGGATGTCCCGGCCGTTGGAGCGCACCGACTTGATGTCAAACGACGGTTTCTCGTATTCCTTGCCGAGCCGGTAGAGCAGTTCGTAGCCGGCCGCTAGGCGAGGTGCGCCCGGCACCAGGGAAAGAGGACTGAGCGGGTTGGTGAAGGTCTTGGCCGTCGCCTGAGCCCAGGCGGTCAGCGGGTTCAGCATGGAGCGCTGGAATTCGTGCAGTTGGTAAAGCATGCCGGTACCTGTTGCCTTTCTGTCGGGCGTTTGTGCCCGATGGATTATGCCCGCAATCGAACGGTCGTGCTTTGCAGCATACGCTTCCAAGTTACGCCGCCAAGCGGGGAAGACAATAGGACATTGGCTTGAATTCGTGGTGACAGACACCTACAGACACAAAAAGGCGACCGGGAGTGACCTCCCCGTCGCCTTTTATGTGGCACTGCGTCAGAACTGGTGCAAACGGCGTGTTGCTTTTTGGTGCAATGCGCCGAAGCCTTCGTGCTGTGATGCTTAGTACACTGCAGCGATGGCGTTGACCACCGCGTCGATGTTGCGGCTGTTCAGCGCCGCCACGCAGATCCGGCCCGTACCCACGGCGTAGATACCGTGGTCGTTGCGCAGGCGGTCCACCTGGTCAGTGGTCAGGCCCGAGTACGAGAACATGCCGCGCTGGGCCTTCACGAACGAGAAGTCACCCGGCACGCCCTTGGCGGCCAGCTTGTCCACCAGCGCATGGCGCATCAGCTTGATGCGATCCCGCATTTCGCCGAGTTCCTGCTCCCACATGGCGCGCAGCTCGGGGCTGTTCAGCACCGTGGCCACCACCGTGCCGCCGTGCGTGGGCGGGTTGGAGTAGTTCGTGCGGATCACGCGCTTGACCTGCGACATCACGCGCTGGGATTCTTCCTTGCTCGTGGTCACGATCGACAGCGCGCCCACGCGCTCGCCGTACAGCGAGAAGCTCTTCGAGAACGAGCTGGAGACGAAGAACGGCAGGCCGGAATTGGCGAACAGGCGCACGGCGGCGCCGTCCGGGTCGATGCCATCGGCAAAGCCCTGGTAGGCCATGTCCAGGAACGGGATCAGGTTGCGTTCCTTGACCAGTTCCACCACCTGCTTCCACTGGGCTTCCGACAGGTCCACGCCGGTCGGGTTGTGGCAGCAGGCGTGCAGCACGACAATGGTGTTGGCCGCGTAGGACTTCAGCGATTCCACCATGCCGGCGAAGTTCAGGCCATGGCTGGCGGCATCGTAATAGGCGTAGTTCACGACCGGGAAGCCGGCCGATTCAAACAGCGCGCGGTGGTTTTCCCAGCTCGGGTCGCTGATGGCGACCTTGGCATCCGGGTACAGGCGCTTCAGGAAGTCGGCGCCAATCTTCAGGGCGCCGGTGCCACCAAGTGCCTGGGCCGTCACAACGCGGCCTTCGGTGATCAGGGCCGATTCCTTGCCGAACAGCAGGGTCTGCACGGCCTGATCATAGGCGGCGATGCCTTCGATCGGCAGGTAGCCACGCGGCGTGGCGCTGGCCAGGCGAGCCTTCTCGGCCTCCTGCACGGCGCGCAGGAGGGGAATTTTCCCTTCGTCGGTGAAGTACACGCCAACGCCCAAGTTCACCTTGGTGGTGCGGGTGTCGGCATTGAAGGCTTCATTCAGGCCCAGGATCGGGTCGCGCGGGGCCATCTCGACGGCAGAAAACAAACTCATTTGGATTCTCGTGGTCAGCTGTGTAACAAAACGGAGGGCGTAGAATGCTTCGGGCTGCGCTGGCGGATCGCGTCGATGGCCCTACTGACAGGAACTGACAGTAGCGTGATGCCACAATGCTTGAAGCGGGTCCGCGCAACCCCAAGATTCTAGCGTATCCGCCAGTTTTTCCTCAGGTTTTTCCCTACCCTATGACGAATCTCGCCGAAGTCGCCCCGGTCCTGGACGAAGACAAATTCGTCACCTTTCCGGGCTCCCCGTTCCAGCTCTACCAGCCGTTCCCGCCCGCGGGGGACCAGCCCCAGGCCATCCGCCAGCTTGTGGAGGGCGTCGAGGATGGCCTGTCGTTCCAGACCCTGCTGGGCGTGACCGGGTCCGGCAAGACCTTCACCATGGCCAACGTCATCGCGCGCATGGGGCGGCCGGCCATCGTCTTTGCGCCGAACAAGACACTTGCGGCCCAGTTGTACTCGGAATTCCGCGAGTTTTTCCCGCGCAACGCGGTCGAGTACTTCGTCAGCTACTACGACTACTACCAGCCTGAGGCCTATGTGCCGCAGCGCGACCTGTTCATCGAGAAGGACTCGTCGATCAACGAGCATATCGAGCAGATGCGGCTGTCGGCCACCAAGAGCCTGCTCGAGCGGCGCGACACGATTATCGTGGCGACCGTGTCCGCGATCTACGGGATCGGCAATCCGAGCGAATACCATAAGATGATTCTGACGTTGCGCACCGGCGACAAGCTGAGCCAGCGCGACATCATCGCGCGGCTGATCGCCATGCAGTACACGCGCAACGAGACCGATTTCCAGCGCGGCACGTTCCGCGTGCGCGGCGACACGCTCGACATCTTCCCGGCCGAGCACGCCGAGATGGCCGTGCGCGTGGAGCTGTTCGACGATGAGGTCGACTCGCTCCAGTACTTCGACCCCCTGACCGGGCGCGTGCGTCAGAAGATTCCGCGTTTCACGGTCTACCCGTCGAGCCACTACGTCACGCCGCGCGATACCGTGCTGCGGGCGATCGAGGACATCAAGGTGGAACTGCGCGAGCGGCTCGATTTCTTCTACAAGGAGAATCGTCTCGTGGAGGCGCAACGGCTGGAGCAGCGCACGCGCTTCGACCTGGAAATGCTCTCGGAACTGGGCTTCTGCAAGGGCATCGAGAACTATTCCCGGCACCTTTCCGGCGCCAAGCCGGGCGAGCCGCCGCCGACGCTGGTCGATTACCTGCCGCCGGACGCGCTGATGTTCCTCGACGAGTCTCACGTGCTGATCGGCCAGCTCAACGGCATGTACAACGGCGACCGCGCGCGCAAGACCACGCTGGTCGAGTACGGCTTCCGCATGCCGTCCGCGCTGGACAACCGGCCGCTGAAATTCGACGAATTCGAACGCAAGATGCGCCAGGTGATGTTCGTCTCGGCCACGCCGGCGCAGTTCGAGAAGGACCATGCGGGGCAGGTGGTGGAGCAGGTGGTGCGGCCGACCGGCCTGGTCGACCCGATCATCATGGTGCGCCCGGCCACGACCCAGGTGGACGACCTGCTATCCGAGATCAACATCCGCGTGCAGGCCGGCGATCGCGTGCTGGTGACCACGCTGACCAAGCGGATGGCCGAGCAGCTGACCGAATTCCTGTCCGAGAACGGCGTCAAGGTACGTTATCTGCACTCGGACATCGATACCGTGGAACGCGTGGAGATCATCCGCGACCTGCGTCTTGGCACGTTTGACGTGCTGGTGGGGATCAACCTGCTGCGCGAGGGCCTCGATATTCCCGAGGTGTCGCTGGTGGCCATCCTCGATGCGGACAAGGAGGGCTTCCTGCGCGCCGAGCGCTCGCTGATCCAGACCATCGGCCGCGCCGCCCGGAACGTCAACGGCACCGCCATCCTCTATGCCGACCGCATGACGGATTCGATGAAGCGCGCGATCGACGAGACCGAGCGGCGCCGCATCAAGCAGATCGCGCATAACGAGGCCCATGGCATCACGCCGCGCGGCGTGGTCAAGCGGATCAAGGACATTATCGACGGGGTCTATGACCCGAACGAGGTCCGGGCGGAACTGAGCGCAGCCGCCGAGCGCGCGAAATACGAGGACATGAGCGAGAAGCAGGTCGCGAAGGAGATCAAGCGGCTGGAGAAGCAGATGCTCGACCATGCCAAGAATCTCGAGTTCGAAAAGGCGGCCCAGGTTCGCGACCAACTGGCCAAGCTGCGCGCCCAGGTGTTCGGGGCGAGCGGCGATCACATCCTATAGTGTCTAGGGTGTCCGGGGGCATCCACGCCGGACGGAGCCGGTCAACAACGAGGAGCGCGCCATGGTGACACAGTTCGAATACGGTGGTTACGCGGTGGTGGCGCGGGCAATTCCGCATGCCGGAGGCGGGTTTTCGGGCGTTGTGACGATCGCCGACGCGTTCGGCGAGGTCAGCGGTCCGACATTCGAATCGGAGACCGGCGCGGCGGCCACCCCGGAGGCGGCCCTGGCATTGGCCGAAGCCGCCGCCATGCGCACAATCGATGCCGGCGAGGTGAACTGACCCGGGCCAAGGGTCGCCGGCAGCACAGGAGACAAGACATGGCCTATAGCAGTGAATGGAAAAAGAGGGTTTTCGAGACGCACGAGATCCAGGTGCAGGTGAAACCCCGTTCGTCGATCGAGTGGGAATACACGGTGCGCGTCTGCCGCCCCGGCACCAATATCCGCGCGGCCGGCACGCTGGTGGAAACCGCGCCACCGACGGACCACTTCAAGACACCGGAAGAGGCGGAAGCGGCCGGCTGGGAGAGAGGGCGGGAGCTGGCGGTGCAGTTGGCATAGTGCCGACATCATCGGCAAAGTAAAATCATGCCGATGAAAAAATTCGCCATCCTGATGTGCTGCATGGGCAATATCTGCCGTTCGCCGACGGCGGAAGGCGTGCTGCGCGCCAAGTTGATCGCCGCGGGTCTTGCGGAGCAGGTCGAACTGGATTCCGCCGGTACCCACGACTATCACCTCGGGCGCCCGCCCGATGCCCGCAGCCAGCGCTACGCGCTGCAGCGCGGGTATGACCTGTCCGCGCTGCGGGCGCGCAAGGTGGGGGTGGCGGACTTCCAGCGCTTTGACCTTGTGCTGGCGATGGACCACGCCAATATGTCCACGCTACGCACACTGCATCCCGAAGTCAGCCCGGACAAGCTCCGGCTGCTGATGAGCTTTGCCACCCGGCACCCTGCCGAGGAAGTGCCCGATCCCTATTACGGCGAGGGCGATGGCTTCGAAACCGTGCTCGACTACGTCGAAGACGCCTGCGACGGTGTGGTAGCCATGCTGCGCGAACGGTTGGCGCTCACCCGCTGAGGTCCCCGCCAAGCCCCGCAGCCCCAGGCCGGCACGTTGCCGGCCCTCCAGAGATATCCATGGTTTTTTCCCTGTTCCGCAAATGGCGCAAGTGGCGCGAGTCACGCAATGCGAGCTTGCAGCTCGACGCCATCCTGGCCTCGGCCAATCCCGACGCCTTGCTCGCGGACCGCAACGCCTGGCTCGTCGAGCTGGGCTACTGGCTCCGGCGCGACGGCAGCCTGGCCGTCGATCCCGATCCGGATACCCACCCCGATCAGGCCAACGCCCCGGCGCGCAGCTATCCCGCCCACGTGCGGCTGCGTTACCTGCTCCAGGTGCTGGCGCGGCACCCCGATTGGGCGGATCGCTTCGCGCGCACCATCCGCTCGATCGTCCGTGACAACGATCCCACCTCGCTGTTCTGCGATACCGGCGTGGCCTCCCACCCCGGTTTCTGGGGCGAGATGGTCGATCGGCTCCAGGCGCGCTTCCTGCCGCCGCCGCCCAACCGCAACGACATGGCCGGCCTGTTCGCGCTGGTCTTTGCCGATGAGGCTGATGCGGATTGGGTCGATGGACTCGATGCCGACCTGATCGAGCGCATCGCGTCAGCGCTGCAATCGGGCGCCGGGGACGATCGCATCCAGCTCGAGGACACGCTGGCCGCAAGCATCCAGGTGCTCGCCAGTCAGGTGCGCGCCACCGGCCTGAGCCAGTCAATTCGTTCGCGTCTGCCCGGCCGCGTGCAGGACACGCCATTTTTCCGGCTCGACATGGCCATCGCGGCGTTGTGCGAAGAGGGGCTGGCCCATGACAACGAGGTCTTCGGCCATCGGCTCAACTATTTCCGCGCGCTGCTCGATGGCTGCCTGGCCGCCGCGCAGCATGTCTATGCCGATCTCGAGGAGAACGGCGTCTCCGTCGAGGTGGTGTTCCAGATCGAGCGCATGAAGGTCCGCCTGGCGCGGATCGACCTGCTGCTCAACGCCTGGGTGGACCCAGGCCGCCACAGCCGCCACGCGCACCTGATGGCCGAGCTGATCCGCTCCACGCAGGCCCGGCGCAGCATCGCGCATCTGGCCGGCTCATCGTTCGCGCAACTGGCGCGCAAGGTGGTGGAGCGGTCCGCCGAGACCGGCGAGCACTACATCACGCGGGACCGTAAGGAGTACGGCGAGCTGCTGCGCGCGGCGGCCGGCGGCGGGCTGGTCACGGTGGTCACGGTTTATCTGAAATTTCTGATCTACGGCCTGCATCTGGACAAGTTCCTGGAGGGCCTGCTGGCCTCGCTGAACTATGCCGGCAGCTTCCTGGCGATCCATTTCGCGCATTTCACGCTGGCCACCAAGCAGCCGGCGATGACCGGCCCGGCGCTGGCGCACCGGCTCGATGGCGTAGGGCGGCCAGAGGGGCGCGAGGCCTTCGTCGACGACACCATCGCGATGATCCGCTCGAACGCGGCGGCGATTTTCGGCAACCTGGCCGTGGTGTTCCCGGTGGCACTGCTGGTGCAGTGGCTGGCCGGAAGGCTGCTCGGCGCCAACCTGATCACGCCGGCCAAGGCCATTGCCACGATCGAATCGTTCTCGATTCTCGGCCCCACGCCGCTCTACGCCGCGTTCACCGGCGTGCTGCTGTGGCTGTCGAGCCTGATCGCCGGCTGGGCGGACAACTGGTTCGCGCTGCACCGCGTGCACGACGTGATGGCCTACCACCGCCGGCTGCGCTACGTGCTGGGGCAGGGCGGGGCGATGAAGCTGGCGGATTTCTGGAAGCGCAATCTGTCGGGCATCGCGGGCAATGTGTCGCTGGGCTTCCTGCTTGGGCTCGGGCCGGAGATCCTGAGCTTCTTTGGACCGCATATGGAAGTGCGCCATGTGACGCTTTCCACCGGTTCCGTGGGCACGGCCATCGGCGTGCTCGGCATGGATGCACTGCGCATGCCGTCGCTCTGGCTGGCCGTGGCCGGTATCGCGCTGATGGGGGTGTTGAACGTGGCAGTCAGCTTTGCGCTGGCCTTCTATATGGCGATGCGGTCGCGCAACCTGCCTCGCGTGGATCGGCGCGAACTCAGTGCGGCGGTGCGCAGGCGCATTGTGCGGCACCCGATGTCGCTGCTGATTCCGCCGCGCGCGGTGCCCGTGGCGGCGCCCGCGTCGGGCGATGCGGCCTGAAAAGCGTCGTGCCGGATACCGTGCACTGCAGCAGGGGTACTTGACTGATTTGGTCGGATAAATTTATACTTGAGCGAAACGATCAAGTATTTCCTTCTCCCCGAGCATCATGAGACTGACCACCAAAGGCCGTTTTGCGGTAACCGCCATGATCGACTTGGCCATGCGCCAGGATCAGGGGCCCGTCACGCTCGCTGGCATCAGCCAGCGCCAGAAAATCTCTCTGTCCTACCTGGAGCAGCTGTTTGGCAAGCTGCGCCGGCACGAGATCGTGGAAAGCGTGCGCGGTCCGGGGGGTGGCTACAGCCTCGCCCGCAAGGCCGAGGACGTCACCGTGGCGGACATCATCATCGCCGTGGACGAGCCACTGGACGCCACGCAGTGCGGCGGGAAGGGTAATTGTAACGGAGATGATGGATCCGGGCGATGCATGACCCACGAGCTGTGGGCCACGCTGAACCAGAAGATGGTCGAGTACCTCGACTCCGTCTCCCTGAAGAACCTCGTTGACCAACAGCGCGCCCGCCAGCCGGCGGTGCTGCACGACATGCGCGAAGACGCCGCACAGTCCGTGCCGGTGACGCGCAGCAAGGCCGAGAAGCAGGAAAAGCCGGCGCGCCCCCGCGTGGTGAACTCGGTGTTCAGCCTCGCGCAGTCCTGAGCAGATTTCAGATAGTTGGTTTAAACTATCGGTAGACAGTAAGCGATTAGCGGTCCCTATAAGGCAGTCATAACGATGAGCACCCCACATTTCCCCATCTACATGGATTATTCGGCCACGACGCCGGTGGACCCGCGCGTAGCCGACAAGATGATTCCGTACCTGCGCGAGCAGTTCGGCAATCCGGCCTCGCGTAGCCACGCCTATGGCTGGGAAGCCGAGCGCGCGGTCGAAGAAGCGCGTGAGCAGGTGGCCGCGCTGGTGGGCGCCGATCCGCGCGAGATCGTGTGGACGTCGGGCGCAACCGAGTCGAACAACCTGGCCATCAAGGGTGCCGCGAACTTCTACTCGGGCAAGGGCAAGCATCTGATTACGGTGAAGACCGAGCACAAGGCGGTGCTGGACACCACCCGCGAGCTCGAACGCCAAGGCTTCGAGGTGACCTACCTCGACGTCAAGGACGACGGCCTGATCGACATGGACGTGTTCCAGCAGGCGATTCGCCCGGATACGATCCTGGTGTCGGTGATGCTGGTGAACAACGAGATCGGCGTGATCCAGGACGTGGCGCAGATCGGCGAAATTTGCCGCGCCAAGGGCATCATCTTCCATTGCGATGCGGCCCAGGCCACCGGCAAGGTCACCATCGACCTGAACACGCTGAAGTGCGACCTGATGTCGTTCTCGGCCCACAAGACCTACGGCCCGAAGGGCGTGGGCGCGCTGTATGTACGTCGCAAGCCGCGTGTGCGGATTGAGGCGCAAATGCACGGCGGTGGTCACGAGCGCGGCATGCGTTCGGGCACGCTGGCCACGCACCAGATCGTCGGCATGGGCGAAGCGTTCCGCCTGGCCCGCGAGGAAATGGCCACCGAGAACGAACGGATCCGCATGCTGCGTGACCGCCTGTGGCGCGGCCTGTCGGGCATGGAAGAGGTGTACCTGAACGGCTCGCTGGAACACCGCGTGCCGCACAACCTGAACGTGAGCTTCAACTTCGTGGAAGGCGAGTCCCTGATCATGGCGATCAAGGACGTGGCCGTGTCGTCGGGCTCGGCCTGCACGTCGGCCTCGCTGGAGCCGTCGTACGTACTGCGCGCCCTGGGCCGCAACGACGAACTGGCGCACAGCTCCATCCGTTTCACGGTGGGCCGCTTCACCACCGAGCAGGAGATCGACTACACGATCGAACTGCTGAAGAACAAGATCGGCAAGCTGCGCGACCTGTCGCCGCTGTGGGAAATGTTCAAGGACGGTGTCGACCTGAACTCGATCCAGTGGGCCGCCCACTGAGCAGCGCCCAAAACAATAACGACCCCCATTCAAGATTCGTCAGAGGTAGCCAAAATGTCTTACAGCAACAAGGTTCTCGACCACTATGAAAATCCGCGCAACGTCGGTTCGTTCGACAAGAACGACGACGCGGTGGGCACCGGTATGGTCGGCGCTCCGGCCTGCGGCGACGTGATGAAGCTGCAGATCAAGGTGAATGAGGCGGGCGTGATCGAAGACGCCAAGTTCAAGACCTACGGTTGCGGCTCGGCCATCGCGTCGTCGTCGCTGGTGACCGAATGGGTCAAGGGCAAGACCGTCGACCAGGCCCTTGAGATCAAGAACACGCACATCGCCGAGGAACTGGCGCTGCCGCCGGTGAAGATCCACTGCTCGATCCTGGCCGAGGACGCCATCAAGGCGGCGGTCGACGACTACAAGAAGAAGCACGGCGTTCCCGCCGCGCAGCAGGCTGCCTGATCGGCGGACTGGCTTTTTCGTTGGAAACTGCCGCGCCCGGCGCATTGGCCGGACGCGGTGTCTGACAGCAAGGCAACGATGATCACAATGACCGAAAAGGCGGCGAAGCACGTCGCCCGCTACCTGGAACGCCGCGGCAAGGGCGTGGGCCTGCGCGTGGGTGTGAAGACCACCGGCTGCTCCGGCCTGGCTTACAAGCTTGAATACGTGGACGAAGTGCTACCCGAGGACCAGGTCTTCGAGACGCGGGGCCTCAAGGTGATCGTCGACCCGAAAAGTCTGCCGTACATTGACGGCACTGAACTGGACTTCGCACGCGAAGGGTTGAACGAGGGTTTCCGCTTCAACAACCCGAACGTCAAGGACGAGTGCGGCTGCGGCGAGTCGTTCCGGGTCTGATATCCGGCGACGTGCTGAAGTGCGCTGAAGTGCAATGAAGTGCGAAAGGGGGGCGGCGTGGCCGCTCCTTTTTGTTGGGGAAGGTTTTGAAAGACGATTTTTTCTCGCTGTTCGGCTTGCCGGTGCGCTTCGATGTGGATCAGGCATCACTCGATGAGGCCTACCGCACCGTGCAGTCTCAGGCCCATCCGGACCGCTTTGCCAACGCCGGCGATGCCGAGCGGCGCGTGGCGATGCAATGGGCCGCGCACGCCAACGAAGCCTATCGCACGCTGCGCCAGCCGCTGAAACGCGCCATCTACCTGCTCACGCTGCGCGGCGTGGACATCCAGGCGGAGAACAATACCGCCATGGCCCCGGCCTTCCTGATGCAGCAGATGGAATGGCGCGAGGCGCTGCAGGAAGCGGTGGAAGACCGCGCAACGGACCGGCTCGACGGCCTGCTGCGCGACCTGCGCCAGGAACGGCGCGAGCGCCTGGAGGCGCTCGGCGCGCTGCTCGATGCCGGCAGCAATGAGGCAGCCGGCGCTGCGGCGCGGCAATTGATGTTTATCGAGAAGATCGAACACGACGCCAGCGAGGCGATCGACCGGCTGGAAAACTAGGCGAATCGCCAGTCTCCCGGCACGGTCCTCCCCGGCGAAGTCCGGACATCGCCCCACAAGAACACGCGAAGAATCATCATGGCACTGCTCCAGATTTCCGAACCCGGCATGTCGCCGGCCCCGCACCAGCGGCGCCTGGCAGTCGGTATCGACCTTGGCACCACCAACTCGCTGGTGGCTGCCGTGCGCAACAGCATTCCCGAAGTGTTGTCCGACGAGCGCGGCCGTCCGCTGCTGCCCTCGGTCGTGCGCTACCTGCCGGACCGTACGGCCCACATCGGCTATCGCGCGCAGGACGAAGCCGTGCGCGATCCCAAGAACACCATCGTCTCCGTCAAGCGTTTCATGGGCCGTGGCCTGCGCGACGTGGCCAATATCGAGCACAGCCCGTACGACTTCGTCGATGCGCCGGGCATGGTGCAGATCAAGACTGCCGCCGGGGTGAAGAGCCCGGTGGAGGTGTCGGCCGAGATCCTGGCGACGCTGCGTCAGCGCGCCGAGGATTCCCTTGGCGACGATCTCGTCGGCGCCGTGATCACGGTGCCGGCCTATTTCGATGACGCCCAGCGCCAGGCCACCAAGGACGCGGCCCAACTGGCCGGCCTGGAGGTGCTGCGCCTGCTCAACGAGCCGACCGCGGCGGCCATTGCCTACGGCCTCGACAACGCGGCCGAAGGGATTTACGCGGTTTACGATCTCGGCGGCGGCACCTTCGACATCTCCGTGCTCAAGCTGACCAAGGGCGTGTTCGAAGTGATGTCCACCGGCGGTGACTCCGCGCTTGGTGGTGACGATTTCGATCAGCGCCTGCTGTGCTGGATCGTGGAACAGGCCGGCCTGCAGCCGCTGTCCGCCGAAGACACCCGGCTGCTGATGGTGCGCGCCCGTGCCGCCAAGGAAGCCTTGTCCGAGAGCGACAGCACGGTGATCGACGCGGTGCTGGCCAGTGGCGAGATCGTTCACCTGCCGCTGTCCGCCTCGGTTTTCAACGATATTACGAAGCATCTGGTGCAGAAAACGCTGGCGCCGGCGCGCAAGGCGCTGCGCGATGCCGGCGTCGAGACGCAGGACGTGAAGGGCGTCGTGCTGGTGGGCGGTGCCACGCGCATGCCGTCGATCCGCAAGGCTGTGGGCGACTACTTCGGCCAGACGCCGCTGACCAACCTCGATCCGGACAAGGTTGTGGCCCTCGGCGCCGCCATGCAGGCCAACCTGCTGGCCGGCAACCACGCACCCGGCGAGGACTGGCTGCTGCTCGACGTGATTCCGCTCTCGCTGGGCGTGGAAACGATGGGCGGACTGGTCGAGAAGATCATCCCGCGCAACAGCACGATTCCCGTGGCACGCGCCCAGGAATTCACGACGTTCAAGGACGGCCAGACCGCGATCGCGATCCACGTGCTTCAGGGCGAGCGCGAACTGGCGAGCGATTGCCGCTCGCTGGCGCGCTTCGAGCTGCGCGGCATTCCGCCGATGGTGGCCGGTGCCGCGCGGATCCGCGTGACCTATCAGGTGGATGCCGACGGCCTGCTGTCGGTGGCCGCGCGCGAGATGCACTCGGGCGTGGAGGCGTCAGTCTCGGTCAAGCCGTCCTACGGCCTGGCTGACGACGACATCGCGCGCATGCTGCAGGACAGCTTCCGCGAGGCCGAGCACGACATGAAGACCCGCGCGCTGGCCGAGGAGCGCGTGGAAGCCGAACGGCTGGTGGAAGCCACCACGCGCGCGCTCGAGGTGGACGGCGACCTGCTGACCGCCGAGGAGCGCGCGAGCGTGGAAGTGCTGATGGCCAATGTGCGACAGATTGCAACAGGCGACGACCACCACGCGATCAAGACCGCCGTGGAGCGGTTGTCGCATGGCACGGACGAATTTGCCGCACGCCGCATGGACCGCTCGATCAAGAGCGCGCTGGCGGGGCGCAAGGTGCAGGAGCTCGGCTGAGCCGCACCGAATTGAGAATAGTCATACCAGGACAGACATGGCACAAATCATCGTATTGCCTCACGTGGAACTGTGCCCCGAGGGGGCCGTGTTCGAGGCACCCCAGGGCACCAGCATTTGCGACGCGCTGCTGAGCCAGGGCATCAACATCGAGCACGCCTGCGAGAAGTCTTGCGCCTGCACCACGTGCCACGTGGTAGTGCGCGAAGGCTTCAATTCGCTGGAAGACGCCGAGGAAAAGGAAGAAGACCTGCTCGACAAGGCCTGGGGCCTGGAGCCGAACTCGCGCCTGTCTTGCCAGGCGCTGGTGGCGGACGCGGATCTGACCGTAGAAATTCCAAAATACACGATCAACCACGCCAAGGAAGGCCACTGAGATGAAATGGACTGACACCTTCGACATCGCCGCGGCGCTCTACGACAAGTACCCCGAGGTGGACCCAGTGACGGTCCGCTTCACGCAACTGCGCCAGTGGGTCCTTGAACTGGACGGCTTCGACGACCTGCCCGAGCGCTCGGGTGAGAAGATTCTCGAGGCGATCCAGGCTGCGTGGATCGAGGAAGCGGCGTAAGGCTGCACCTATCGTAGATCGATGAAAAACGGCCGCGCTGGCATCCACCAGCGCGGCCGTTTCGCTTTCCCAGGGGAAGCGCTTACCCCCGCTTACCCCGTTACCAGCACGCCACGTTCCATGTGGACACGCTGGCCCACATCGACCCCCGGCGGGTTCTTGTAGGTGAAGGTACGGCGCGTGCCATCGTCCATCTGCACGCTGACGCGGTAGGCCTTGTCCTTGTTCACGTGCTTCTCGACCACGTTGCCGGCGTAACCGCCCGCCGCCGCACCGGCTACTGTGCCGAGAATCCGGCCGTTGCCGCTGCCGATCTGGTTGCCGAGCAGGCCGCCCACCACGGCGCCGCCGACCGCGCCCACGCCGCTGGTGGGCTTCTCCGATTCCACGACGCTCACGGCCGTGACGCGGCCAGCCGTATGGCTGGGCCGGGTGGCGGGACGCTCCTCGGCCTGAGCCTGCTGCGGGGGCGGCTCGTTACGCGCCTGCTGGGATTGTTGGGATTGCTGGGCCTGTTGAGCCTGTTGGGCGTCATAAGCCGGCGGGCGGGTGGTCGAACCCGGCGGGGGGGTAATGGACTGGGTGGCGACCGGGGCCGGGTAGTCGGCTGGCCCCTGGTTCGCCTTCGTGAGCGGCAACACGCCGGTCACGGCCGCCACCGCGGTCAGGCTGGCCACCACTACGGCGACTGCCGCGGCGCCGACCAGCGGGTGCAGGCGGCGCTGGGGCGGCAGCGGCGGGGTGGGCGAATTCGACGGATGGGCGGTAGCGGGAGTGGGGTGCTGCATTTGTTGTTCTCCGGGTGACCGGACTTGCCGGTCGATACCCCAAGTGTGGCCGAATCGCGCCCCGATTGCCGTTCGATTTTGTAAGCATTCGTAGCGCGGAAAACCCTTGTCAATCATGGGTTTGTCGCGCTATCGGAGTGCGTCCTACAGGCGCTCCAGTAACAAATTGGCTCATGGAAGCGGGCGCTCCCTCTAACATTTTCCCTCATCCTCAAGCCCGTAAGTACATGCGAAGGGGTCGTACCATTTGTTCTTTCCATAGTAGACGTAGACCTTATCGCCTCCGTGCGTCCATACCAGTGTTGCCGTCCCGCCGGAATATAGGCTCCACGCCCCGGTACTGCTGTCCCCGAACACGACGGTGCCCGTGGCATAACATGGGGAGTAGTAGTCGTGGAGCACCATGCGCGCCTGGACAGGGTATATCTTGGAAAAGAAGTTCTTTACCTGCGTCACCGTTGGCCGGAATCTCTTGCATAGCTCGGCTGTCCGCGGATCTCCATCTGGTAGCGATTGGCCGACTTCTTCAATCACCACTTTTCTGACATCTCTGGCTGAGCAAAGCGCGGCCGTCATGCACAGCAAAACAAAGGCAGCGGATCTCAAGAGGGGAAGAGTTCTTGATCTCACCATTTTGCGGTCCTCGCTTCGGTCAGGTTCTTGTAGGAAATATCGGGGTGCCGATAGACTTCCCGCGCCGCCACCGCAAAGGTGTCCATGAGCTCTGAGATCAGCCAGTCCAATGAAGAGTTTTGAGCGGCAGTTACATCCTCGTAAACTTCCTTGTTCTTGGGTCCGATGGCCATGCCTACCAGCTCTATGCCTATCGAGTCATGATTGGATGGAAATCGGTTGGGCCATTTTTTCTTTACTTCGTGTCGATGTAGCGCACCAGTTCCGAGCTTGGATATCTTGTCTAGCTCGATGGGAGAGCACTGTTTGGTCAAAATGCAGCGCGACCGGAGTGGTCCGACGTGATTCGTCACTCTCCGCAAGGATGCGGTTTGATAGATGATGCCGTCCTTGTCTATCAAGAAGTGAGCGCCATTGGCCGCAACATCGCCATAGCTGTTAAATGTATGGGACGACTCCGGGGCGCTTGTCTGGTGTACAACGATCCCATTTACGGTATCCATCGGTCCGCGCTCGATCTTCGGGAAAATCTTCACCCTCACTCGCTCCGCGTCGACATGCCCTTGCTTCGTAATAAATAGCATCCTCGCTCCTGGTTAGGTCGCCCTTATCAACTGGGGGCGGCCATCAACCTAGCAGGAGCGAACACAGGGAAACAATCGCTGATTCCTTAGACCGCGGGTACAGAGACGTTCGCATTTCGGTCGCCACAAAGAAAAACCCCACACTCGAAAAAGTGTGGGGTTTGTCAGTGGTCTGCCACCTGCCACGCATGCGGTGGGTTGTCTGGGTGCGTACCTGCGGTTCAGTCCTCGCGGCGCAGGTGCGGGAACAGGATGACGTCGCGGATGTTCGGGCTGTCGGTCAGCAGCATCACCAGACGGTCGATGCCGATGCCGCAGCCACCCGTCGGAGGCATGCCGTACTCGAGCGCGCGGATGTAGTCGGCGTCGAAGTACATCGCTTCCTCGTCGCCGGCGTCCTTCTGCTCCACCTGCTTGCGGAAGCGGTCAGCCTGATCCTCGGCATCGTTCAATTCCGAGAAGCCGTTAGCGATCTCGCGGCCCGTGATGAACAGCTCGAAACGCTCGGTGATGCCCGGCAACGTGTCCGAGGCGCGCGCCAGCGGCGACACTTCGACGGGGTAATCGACGATAAAGGTCGGCTCCCACAGTTGGCTCTCGGCCGTTTCCTCAAACAGCACCAGCTGCAGCGTGCCGAGGCCGGCGTTCAGGAACTGCGGCGCGCTCGTATTCACGCCAAATTTCTTCAGTTCGGTGCGCAGGAAATCGGCATCGGTCAGTTGCGCGTCGGTGTACTCGGGCGCGAACTTCTGGATCGCCTGGCAGATCGTCAGGCGATGGAACGGCTTGGCGAGATCCAACTCGCGGCCCTGGTAGGTCACCGTGGCGCTGCCGCGCGCATCGATGGCCGCCTGGCGGATCAGGTTCTCGGTGAAGTCCATCAGCCAGCGGTAGTCCGTGTAGGCCGCGTAGAACTCCATCATCGTGAACTCGGGGTTGTGGCGCGGGCTCACCCCTTCGTTACGGAAATTACGATTGATCTCGAACACGCGCTCGAAGCCGCCGACGACCAGGCGCTTCAGGTACAGCTCGGGCGCGATGCGCAGGAACATCTGCATGTCCAGCGCGTTGTGGTGCGTAATGAAAGGCTTGGCCGCCGCACCGCCCGGAATCGGGTGCAGCATCGGCGTTTCCACTTCCATGAAGCCGGCGTCGGCCATATGGCGGCGCAGCGACGAAATGGCGTTTGTACGAGCCCGGAACGTGGCGCGTGTCTCGGGCGAGACGATCAGGTCCACATAGCGCTGGCGGTACTTGGTCTCCTGGTCGGCCAGGCCGTGGAACTTGTCCGGCAGCGGGCGCAGCGACTTCGACAGCAGGCGTAGTTCGCGCACCTGCACCGACAGCTCACCCTTGTTGGTGCGGAACAGCTCGCCGCGCGCGCTGATGATGTCGCCCAGGTCCCAGTGCTTGAACGCGGCGTAGACGTCTTCGCCCACCTTGTCACGCGTGACGTAGAACTGGATCTGGCCGCTGCCGTCCTGCACGGTCGCAAAGCTGGCCTTGCCCATCACGCGCTTGAGCATCATCCGGCCGGCGATGGCCACTTCCACGGGCTGCGCTTCCAGCGTGGCCTGGTCGGTCTCGCCGTGCTCGGCGTGGAGCGCGGCGGCCTGATGCGTCGGGCGGAAGTCGTTGGGGAAGGCCACGCCTTGCTGGCGCAGGGCCTGCAGTTTCTCGCGCCGCTCCGCGATGATCTTGTTCTCGTCGGCGGCAGGCGTATCGGCGGCTGGGGCGCGGGTCGGTTCGGTCATGATGTGTCGGTGGATCGCTCCGGCTTGGCGCCGGCGCGGTTCGGTTCAGTTCGGTTCAGTAATTGCGGATGTCGTCGAGTTCGGTCTTGCCGAAGTCGGGACGCTCCAGGTAAGCCACGATGCGCCGCGCCGTGTCTTCGGGCGAGGCGAGCTGGTCGTTGGCCTTGAGATCGCGGAAGCGCTGCACGGCCGCGAAGTCCGCACCGCGGATGGTTTCCTGCATGTCGGTATCGACCACGCCCGGCGCCAGCGCCACGGCGCGCACCGCGCGCGGCTCCGGCACGCTCGCGTACTCGGCGTTAACCGAGCGGATGAACATGTCGAGCGCGGCCTTGCCGGCGCAATAGGCGCTCCAGCCCGGCACCGGGTTGCGCGCGGCGCCCGACGAGATCGCCAGCACCTTGCGCGCGCAGTCAAAGCGGGCAGTGTGCTCGATGAACGCGCCTGTCATGGTCATCGGCGTGGCCAGGTTGGTCAGCAGATGGGGGATGAGCGTGGTCTCGTGCAGCGCCGTGATCGGGCCAATCGGCTCTACCACGCCGGCATTGAGGATCAGCGTCACGCTGGCCGGGGCATCGTCCACGGCATCAAGCACGCTGCCCAGCCAGCCGGCGGCCGCGCTGGGCTGGGACAGGTCCTGCAGGTGCCAGGCCACCGGCACGCCGCTGGCGGCGATATCCGCCTCCAGTTCGGGGCTGCGGCTGCGCGCCACGCAGATCACCCGGTTGCCCGGTTTCAGCAACGCGCGGGTCAGTGCCGCGCCCAGGCCGCGCGATGCGCCCGTGACGATATAGAGATGGATACCTGCGCTCATGGTGCCCCGGATGTCCTGGTGGTCTTGGTGGTTCGAAGTTGAAGCGGAATGCGTCGAAGTTGGCCGGCGGAAACCGGCGCGCCACCCCGGGGGCGGCGCGCTGGTCTGCTTACAGGCCCTGTTTCAGGCTGGCCTCGATGAACGGATCGAGGTCGCCGTCCAGCACCTTCTGGGTGTTGGACATTTCCACATTGGTGCGCAGGTCCTTGATCCGGCTCTGGTCCAGCACATACGAGCGGATCTGGTGGCCCCAGCCCACATCGGTCTTGCCGGCTTCGAGCTTGTCGGCCTCGGCCTGACGCTTGCGCATCTCATGCTCGTACAGGCGCGACTTCAGCATCGACATGGCCTCGGCACGGTTACGGTGCTGCGAACGGTCGTTCTGGCACTGCACGACGATGCCGGTGGGGATGTGGGTAATCCGCACCGCCGAATCGGTCTTGTTGATGTGCTGCCCGCCCGCGCCCGATGCGCGGTAGGTATCCACGCGCAGGTCGGCCGGATTGACTTCCACCTCGAACGAATCGTCCACCTCGGGGTAAACGAACACCGACGAGAACGACGTATGGCGGCCGCCCGACGAATCGAACGGCGACTTGCGCACCAGGCGGTGCACGCCGGTCTCGGTACGCAGGTAGCCGAACGCGTAGTCGCCCTCGATCTTGATGGTGGCGCTCTTGATGCCGGCCACGTCGCCCTCGGACTCTTCGAGCACCTCGGCCTTGAAGCCCTTGCGCTCGCAGTACTTCAGGTACTGGCGCAGCAGCATCGACGCCCAGTCGCACGCTTCCGTGCCGCCGGCGCCGGCCTGGATGTCGATGAAGGCGTTGGCCTGGTCCATCTCGCCCGAGAACATGCGGCGGAATTCCATGCCGGCCACGATCTCCTCGAAGCCCTTGACGTCGGTTTCGATGGATTCGAGCGTTTCATCGTCGCCTTCCTCGCGCGCGAGCTCGAACAGCTCGTCGGCGCCAGTCAGGTCGTCCGTCAGCTTGCCGAGGACCTGTACCACGGCCTCGAGCGCTTTCTTTTCCTTACCCAGGTCCTGGGCCCGCTTGGGGTTGTTCCAGACCTCGGGGTCTTCCAGCTCGCCGTTGACTTCGTCCAGGCGTCCTACTTTGACATCGTAGTCAAAGATACCCCCGTAGATCTTCCGTCCGGGAACGGAGATCGGAGATGGCACCGGAGATGGCGTTGAGGCGTTCTGCTTCCATGATGTTCCTGCGCTTCCAAAACCTTGAATTATAGCGGATTGGCGCCGTAAATCCCGGGAGGGATCGTCGCGTGTGGCGAACCGTTCGCGATGCGAACGGTCTACCAGGGGATCGCGGCGCCACTTGGCAACACTTCGGCGACAATATCGGTAAATAACAGGAGTGAATTCGGACGCATGACAGCAAGCAACTTCGCCAGACCAGACGTGTCTGCGGCCCGCCGCCGCGCGCTGGGCCGCCTTGGCGCGGCAACGATGGCCACGCTCACGGCCACGCTGCTCGCCGCCTGTGGCACGACCCCGACAGAACCGGCGCCGGACGGCTTCTACCGCGTGGAACGCGGCGACACCATGTACTCGATCGCCCGGCGCAACCGGCGCTCCGTGGCCGAACTGGCCCGCTGGAACGACCTGACGGACACCAACCAGATCGAGGTCGGGCAACTGATCCGGGTGCGGCCGCCAGCCGCGGCGGCGGCAGCGTCGGCATCGGCACCGTCCAAATCATCGGAAAAATCTGAAAATTCGGCCAAACAGGCCGATACCGCGCCATCGCGCCCGCCGGCCAACGCCATCAAGCTGCAATGGCCGGCCGACGGCCGCGTGACGGGCCGCTTCGCCCTGCCGGCCGAGAAGGGCCTGCGGATCGAGGTGCCGGCCAACGGCAAGGTCCGCGCTGCCGCCAGCGGCTGGGCCATCCACGTCGGCACCCTGCGCGGCTACGGCATGCTGGTGATCGTGAAGCACAGCGACGACTGGCTGACCGTGTACGGCAACCTCGACAAACCGCTGGTCAAGGAAGGCGCCCGCATCACCACGGGGCAGGAAATCGGCAGCATGGCCGGCGCGGCCGAGCTGCACTTCGAGGTGCGCGGCAACGGCAAGCCGGTGAATCCAGCCACCTACCTGCCGGCGCGCGGGTAGGGAGATTGCCTGCGGCAGGCTATTGGGCGCCTGGATCTTTCGGTTTGGGCGCCTTGAATGGCTTGATCACGTATTTCTCGCCATGCTTGCGGCAGTCATTGGCGACGGCGCGCCACCAGGCTTCGGTGACGAGGTAGGTGCTGCCGTTGATGTCGTCGGGGGTAGGGACGGTGTCCCGGCCCAATTTCAAGGTGCGATTCGCAGCCGTCAACCCGATGTCACGCATATCCCGATACAGATTTCCCCGCCATAGCATGAGGGTTTGCTCCTCGTCCCATAGCACCCAAGCCTGGGACGTGCCGTCTGGCCATTTGTAGCCAACGGCGCAGAAGCGATTGGTTCGACCATTCTTTCCGGAGCTCAATAGAACATGCTTCATGGCGTGGAGTGGCTGTCGATAATAGGGATTCGTTGATACCTTAATTCGGCTGCTCGCCACTTCGGCAATGCCAGGCGGCAGCGGGCCTGCTGCCTGGGTGCTGAGGCAGGCAAAGGCCAGTATCACGGGCAAGATGAATCGTTGCTTCATCGCCTTGCCTCCAGTGCTCCGCTGGTGTTCGGCGTCAATTGAGCCAGGAATGCGTCGGTCAGGGTATAGAAGTCCTGGCCGCCCTTGGCGCGAAACTTGACGAAGTTGTGCCCTGGGCTATCCGAGCCTTCAGTTTTCCATGCGTATAGCTTCTTGGGGCAAGGGTCGGCGCCGGCCTTCGTGCCCTTGGAGACGGCGATAGCATGTTCCACAAAGATCTGATGAGATCTGTAACGATTGTCTGCACCATCGTGCGCCAGATTGAGTATGGCGTTCAGTGTGACGTTCTGCGCTGGAGCCAGTTGTGGAAATTGCTCAAAGCCTTCGACCTGTCGTTGAGCCTTGATCAGCGTGGTCAAAGTGGAGGCGCCCCGAGCGGAGAAGTGTTGCGGCCCCAACTTCAGACGGTTCCGAAGTACGTGCACCATCCACTGCATGCTCTCCAGCGACTCATCCAGGCTCACAAACTTGGGATGGCTCGGGGCGGCGTTCTCGACAATCAACATCCGCGCGAGAATCCCTGCCTCGGTATCCGCTTCCGGGAGCTTGAGTCGCGGCTCAAGCTCCACGGTCAGCCGTGCCGTATTGCTGTCCTTATGTTGCAGTCGCCCCTGTGCGTCTGTTACGTAAGCGTCCAGATGGACGACGCGTCGGCTGACGATGCTGTGATCCTGCACTTCCAGTCGGAGCACCTGCTCGGCTCTTCTGTCATCGACCCTTAGCGGCACGACGCTTAGGACGCTGTCAGTACTCCGGAGAACGAGGTGTTTCCTATGTGGACCGAGTCCGGAAACCTTGAACTGGAGTCGATTCCCCGGAAAGAGGGTGATTTGCGCGCCGAGTGGCGCGCCGTTGCTGCGCAGGAGTTTGGCCATATTGCTTCAACCATGAGGAGGAAGCGGCCATTGTTCAGGCCCGCGACTGCGCGCGTAAATCGTAGAACAGCGGAAATGTGTACCAGTTTTCCGCAGTCCCGCCAGCGTCTGCCGATTTACTGCGCGTGTTCGATCACCAGTTGCACGCGCGTGACCCCGTTGAAGGTGTTGTTGTCCAGCCGGTAGGCCACCGTCGCGCTGGCGCCGTCGAGGGCGTCGGCGTGGTTGAACCAGATCGCGTCGAAGCGCTGGCTGCCGCGCCCCAGTTGCAGCTTCAGATGCTTGCCCTTGAGCACGGTCTGGCGCAGGACATCGAATTCCCCGCAGAACGTGGGGGGCGGGAAGCCCTGGCCCCAGACCTGACCTTCTAGCAATGCGACGAATTCCGGGCTGAAGCACGATTCCTCGATGTCGCCATCGGTCTCGATCACGCGCGCCAGCTGGTCGTCCGTCAGCCATTCGCGGCCAACGGCTTCGAACGCCGACATGAAGGTGTCGAAGTCGGCCGAGCGTACGGTCAGGCCAGCCGCCATCGCATGTCCGCCAAATTTCACGAGCAGGCCGGGGTGCCGCTTCGACACCAGATCGAGCGCATCGCGCAGGTGGAACCCCGGGATCGAGCGGCCCGAGCCCTTGATGTGTTCCTCGTCGCCCGGTGCGAAAGTGATGGTCGGGCGGTGGAATTTCTCCTTGAGCCGCGACGCCACGATGCCGATGACCCCCTGGTGCCAGGTGTCGTTGAACACGCTGAGCGTGTAGCGCGATGCCGGATCCAGTCCCGCCAGCGGCTGTTCCAGGATCTGCAGGGCCTCCTGCTGCATGCCGGCCTCGATATCGCGCCGCTCGCGGTTCATGCCGTCCAGTTCCTGGGCGATTTCCCACGCGCGGTTCGGGTCGTCGGTCAGCAGGCATTCGATGCCGAGCGACATGTCGGCGAGCCGTCCTGCCGCATTGAGCCGGGGACCCAGGCCGAAACCAAGGTCGAACGTATTCGCCCGCGTGGCCTCACGCCCTGCCGCGCGGAACAGCGCCGCCACGCCCGGATGCATGCGCCCGGCGCGCATCCGGCGCAGCCCCTGGGCCACGAGGATGCGGTTGTTGGTGTCCAGCTTCACAACGTCCGCGACGGTACCGAGCGCGACGAGGTCAAGCAGGGTTTGCAGCGGCGGCTGGGTCGCCTGGGTGAACGCGCCGCGCCGGCGCAGCTCCGCACGCAGGGCCAGCAGCACGTAGAACATCACGCCCACGCCCGCCAGGTTCTTGCTCGGGAACTCGCAGCCGGGCTGGTTTGGGTTGACGATGACCGCCGCCTCCGGCAGCTCCGCGCCGGGGAGGTGGTGGTCGGTCACCACCACGTCGATGCCGAGCGCATTGGCCGCCGCCACGCCGTCGACCGATGCAATGCCGTTGTCGACGGTGACGATGACGTCCGGCTGCTGCTGGGCGGCCAGCGCCACGATCTCGGGCGTCAGCCCGTAGCCGTACTCGAAGCGGTTTGGTACGATGAAATCCACGCGCGCGCCGAGCATCCGCAGCCCGCGCACGCCCACGGCGCAGGCCGTGGCGCCGTCGCAGTCGTAGTCGGCCACGATCAGCAGCTTGCGGTTGGCGGCGATGGCATCGGCCAGATACTCGGCCGCGTGGCCGATGCCCTTCATCGTCGTGGGCGGTGTCAGTTCCGGCAGTTCGGTGGCCAGGTCGGACGGATGCAGCACGCCGCGCGCCGACAGGATGCGGGCCAGCGTGGGGTGCAGGCCCGACTTGGCCAGCACATCGGCGTGGGGTTCGGAATAAGAGCGGATGGCGATCCGGGTCATGGTCGTTTGTCCAGAAAAGCGGGCGCGAAAAGCGGAAAACGCGCGGATCAGGCCACCATGGCCAGGTCGGAAAGCAGGGCGCGCCAGTCGCCGCGCGCGCCCATGCCACGCCAGAACTTGCGCAGGTCGGCACGCCGCACGGTGAACTCGGCGTAGTGGTTGTCGCCGCCCAGCACGAGGGTGACGCCCATGATGCGGCCATCGGCCAAGGCCGCCAGTACCGGGGTGAACCACTCGGCGTCGAGTGCGTGCATGCGCTCAAGCCAGAGGCCCCAGTCCTGGGCGATATGGGCCTCGGTGGCGGTGTCGAGCATCGCCATGACATGGCCGTCGGCCTTCGCAATTTCCTCGAATTTGGCTGGCTGCGGGTCAAGCAGGCTATCGCTGGCGAGGGCCAGGCCAGCCAGGAAGGGGTCGTCCGTCAGCACGGCGTCGGCCAGCCGGTTGACGAGGCTCAGCTTGCCCCCGCCGTGGAGCCACACTGAATTAATGGTCAGGCGGCCCTCGGCCTCGCGCGCCTGGTTGACCGGATGGTCGTGCCAGGTCATCTGGATCTCGTTCTGGAGGCGTCGCCAGTCGCGCGCCCGCGCGCCGGCTTGCAGCCAGATGTCGATATTGCGGCCCGTGGCGCGCACCGGCGTGGTGGCTTCCAGCTCGCCGAATACATCGTCGGCCACATACCAGCGGGCGGGGTGGGGCGCGTCCAGCGCAATGCCGGACTCACGGAGCAGGTCGTCGATGGCGGCGCGCAGCGCAGCGGCCTCGTCGGGGCGGATCTCAAGCTGGTCCGGATGCATCAACACAAGGTGATCCCGCGCCGCGTGGATATGAACCGGCTGGAGGCAGGCCCAGCCCTGATCGCCGTTCTCTTCCCGGATCAGGGAGGCGGCAGGCGGCGCCTGGGCGGGGTCCGGCAGGCGGTCCGCGGCACGTTGCCGCAGGTCGGCCAGGCGCATAAAAGGCGCAGTCGGCACCTGCCGGGTGTCCAGGCCGGCCCGGCCGGCCAGCCAGCGCTCCTGCGGCAGGGTGCGCAGGAACGGATCGTCGTGGGTCTCGCGCGGGCCCGGGGCGGCGCGGGTGAGCAACTTTCCGAGCGCCGGCAACTCCAACTGCCGCAGCAGCGCGCTGGAGACGACGTCGTCCGCGGCGTCGTTGCCGGCGCCAGGCGGGACGGAAAAGGGCACAATCAGGGTCAGGTGCGTCATCATGGTTGCCGAGATTGTAAACTTCCGGCTGGCCGGCGCCAGTTTTCCGTCACCCAAGGGGGGCGGATGGCCCGCCGGCGCGACTTCCGAACAACAGGATTCCTCTTGAACTTTCCCTACGAGTGGCAGATCGGCTGGCGATACACCCGCGCAAGCAAGCGCGCCAGCCGCAATACGTTCATTTCGTTCATTTCCATGATCTCGATGTTTGGCATCGCCCTCGGTGTGGCGGCGCTGATTGTCGTGCTGTCGGTCATGAACGGCTTCCAGAAGGAAGTGCGGGACCGCATGCTGTCGGTCCTCGCCCATATCGAGGTCATCGCCCCGGGACCGTTGCCCGACTGGCACAAGACCGCCGCCGAGGCCATGCGGAACAAGGAAGTGGTGGGGGCGGCGCCCTACGTGGCCGCCCAGGCCATGCTCACCCGCGAAGACGCGGTGCGCGGCGTGCTGCTGCGTGGTGTGGATCCTGCCGAGGAGCCGAAGGTCTCCGACGTGGGCAACCAGTTCCGCGCCGGCAGCATGAACGCGCTGGTGCCGGGCGGCTTTGGCATCGCGCTCGGCAATGAACTGGCCAACGCCATGGGCGTGCGCGTCGGCGACAAGGTGACGCTGGTGGCGCCGCAGGGCACCATCACGCCGGCCGGCGTACTGCCGCGGCTCAAGCAGTTCACCGTAGTTGGCGTGTTTTCGTCCGGCCACTACGAGTTCGACAGCGCCCTGGCCCTGATCGACATCGAGGACGCCGAAACACTGTTCCGCCAGTCCGGCCCCACCGGTGTGCGGCTCAAGCTGTCCGACATGCAGCGGGCCCCCCAGGTGGCCCAGGAGCTGGCCGGCACGATGAGCGGCGAGCTGTACCTGCGCGACTGGTCCAAGCAGAACCGCAACTGGTTCGCTGCCGTCCAGACCGAAAAGCGCATGATGTTCATCATCCTGACGCTGATCATTGCCGTGGCGGCGTTCAACCTAGTCTCCACGCTGGTCATGACCGTGACCGACAAGCAGGCCGACATCGCCATCCTGCGCACAATGGGTGCCCAGCCGCGCTCGATCATGAAGATTTTCATCGTCCAGGGCGTGGCGATCGGCTTCATCGGCACCGTCCTCGGCGTGCTCGGCGGCACGCTGATCGCGACCAATATCGACGTGATCGTGCCCTTTATCGAACGGGTGCTGCATGTGCAGTTCCTTCCACGTGACATCTATTTCATTAGCGAACTGCCTTCGGACCCTCGCGTGAACGACATCGCCACCATCGGCATCATCTCCTTCGTGCTGGCCACCCTGGCCACGATCTACCCCAGCTGGCGCGCCGCGCGCGTGAACCCGGCGGAGGCGCTGCGCTATGAGTGACACCTCCCTGCTCCAGGAAGCCGCCACCCTCCCGGCAGTGCCCGGCCTCGCCGTGCAGTCCGGCACGCCGGTGCTGGTGGCTGAGGGCCTGTCCAAGCGTTTCCGCCAGGGTGGCCTCGACGTGGACGTCCTGCGCGGCGTAGACGTGCGCGTGGACGCTGGCGAGAAGGTTGCCATCGTCGGCGCGTCCGGCTCCGGCAAGTCCACGCTGCTGCACGTGCTGGGAGGGCTGGACAACCCCGACGCCGGCCGCGTTGCACTGCTCGGCAAGCCGTTCACCTCGCTGCGCGAGAGCGAGCGGAATACCGTTCGCAACCGCGCGCTCGGCTTCGTCTACCAATTCCACCACCTGCTGCCCGAATTCACCGCGCTGGACAACGTCGCCATGCCGATGCGCATCCGTGGCCTCAAGGAACGCGAGGCGCGCGCCGCCGCGCAAGCCATGCTCGAGCGCGTGGGCCTGGGCGGGCGGGCAAAGCACCGTCCCGGCGAGCTGTCCGGCGGCGAGCGCCAGCGCGTGGCCGTCGCCCGCGCGCTGGTCGGCCAGCCGGCCTGCGTGCTGGCCGACGAGCCCACCGGCAACCTCGACGACCACACGGCCGGCGGCGTGTACGACCTGATGCTCGAACTGTCGCGTACGCTCGGCACGAGCTTCGTCATCGTCACCCACGACACGGACCTCGCTGGCCGCTGCGACCGCGTGTTGCGCCTGCGCGACGGGCACCTGCACCGCGAACGCTGACCGGACATCGGTCCTCACCCCAACCGACCCACCGCCCCGCGCCCCCACCATGTGGATCGATACCCACTGCCACCTCGACGCCAGCGAGTTCGATAGCGACCGCGCGGGCGTCACGCGCGCGGCGGCCGAGGCTGGCGTCTCGGGCATTGTGCTGCCTGCCGTGGCGGTGTCCAACTTCGATGCCGTGCGCGCGCTGGCCCATGCCGGCACCGAGGCGGACGGCGCCCCCTGTGTCTACGCGCTCGGCATCCATCCCCTCTGCACACCTGGCGCCGGGCAGCAGGATCTGGACGAATTGCGACGCCAGGTAGCCGCGTCGATGGACGATCCGCGCTTCGTCGCCATCGGCGAAATCGGCCTCGACTTCTTCGTCCCGGGTCTGGACGTCGCCCATCAGACGTGGCTCTACACCGAGCAGGTGAAGATCGCGCGCGACTTCGATCTTCCCGTGCTGCTGCACGTGCGCAAGTCGCAGGACCAAGTCTATGCGCAACTACGCCGCGTGGGCGTGCGGCAGGGCATTGCACACGCCTTCAACGGCAGCCACGAACAGGCGCGCCGCTATGTCGAGCACGGCATGAAGCTCGGCTTCGGCGGCAACCTGACCTTCTCTCGCGCCAAACAGATCCGCCGGCTTGCGGCGGAATTACCGCTCGAGGCCATCGTGCTCGAGACCGACGCGCCCGACATCGCGCCGGCCTGGCTCTCCGACGACCAGTTCGGCGAGCAGCACAAAGCGCGCAACACACCGGGCGAGGTGGTGGGCGTGGCGCGAGTACTCGGCGAACTGCGTGGCGTGCCGGAAGCTGAGCTGGCGCAGGCCATGTGGCGCAACTCGGTGGCGGCGCTGCCGCGTCTGGCGGCGTTTGCAGACATCATGGCGCCGCGCTAAACGCGTGGCAAGACGCCGGCCGCCGTTTTAACAAACTTCCACAAAAACACATCATTCGTTAACGTTTTGGCGCCATCGCGCACAGTACAAATACGCCATCGGAAAGCGTTGTCCCGGAGGTGTGATGCGAGCTGTGCTGATGGCGTTCGTCGCTGGTTGCTGGTGGCTCCAGCAGCAGGCCGTATTGCCGTCGGCGTGGCGGTGGTGGTGGCAGGCGCTGACGGGGGCCATCGGCGTGGCGGCGCTGACGTACGTCGTGCGTTGTCGTCATGGGGATACGCCTGTTGTCAGGCGGTGGATGTGGCGCGCGGCGGTGGTGGCGCTCGCGTGCGCGGCGGGGTTCGGGTGGGCGGCATGGCGCGCCGACAGCAGGATGGTGGACTGGCTGGACCCCGCGCTGGCGGGGCGTGACATCGCGCTGCAGGGCATGGTTGCCGGGCTGCCCGATGCGGCAAGCCAGGGCACGCGCTTCCTGTTCGCGGTAAGCGGGTCGCATGAGGCGCGCCTGCCGCCACGGGTTTTGCTCACCTGGCGCGATCCGCCGGAGGCGTTGCAGCCGGGGCAGCGCTATCGGCTGACGGTCAGGCTGCGGCGGCCACGCGGGCTGGCCAATCCATATGGCTTCGACTACGCGTACTGGCTGTTGGGCGAGGGCATCGGTGCGACGGGCTATGTGCGGGACGGCGAGCCGCAGGCGGAGGCGGGGCCGTTGCCATGGGCGATTCACGTGCAGGTGTGGCGGGCGGGCTTGCGGGACCGGCTTCGTGCGGCGCTGCCGCCGGATGCGCGCTTCGGGGCCGTGCTCGTGGCGCTGGTGATCGGCGACCAGCGCGGTATCGCCACCGAGGACTGGGAGGTGTTTCGACGGACCGGCATCTCCCATCTGGTCAGCATTTCCGGTTTGCACATCACGATGATCTCGGGCGCAGCTGGCGCTTTGGCCCTGGGGTTGTGGCGGAGGTCGTTCGGGCTGGGGCGGCGGCTGCGCCGGCCCTTGCCGCTGATCTGGCCGGCGCAGCAGGCGGCGCTCGTGGTGGCGATACTGACCGCCTTGGGTTATGGACTGATCGCCGGGATGCAGGTGCCGGCGATGCGAACCGTGTGCATGCTCGCCGTGGCGGCGCTGGCATTGTGGAGTGGCCGGGCGCCGCCGGCATCGGTCGTGCTCGCGTGGGCGGCGGGCGTGGCGGTGGCGATTGACCCATGGGCCGTGATGTCGCCCGGTTTCTGGCTGTCATTCGGTGCGGTGGCGGCGATCTTTCTTGCCGCGCGGGAACCGCCGCAGCGGGCTAGGGCAGAGGGGCGGTGGCACAGGGCGAGGGCGGCTGTGGGGGCAACGCTGACGGGCGCCGCACGCACGCAGTGGGCGGTGACAGTCGGGCTCGTGCCGCTGACGCTGCTGCTGTTCGGGCAGGTGTCGGTGGTGTCCTGTCTTGCCAATGCTGTCGCCATTCCGGTGGTGAGCTTGCTCGTCACGCCGTTGGCGCTGGCGGGTGCTGTGCTGCCGGTGATTGTGGCCAGGCCGCTGCTGGCGGTCGCGCATACGACGATGACGTGGTTGTCCGATGCGCTCGCCTGGCTTGCGGCGCCAGCGTGGGCCGTTTGGGAAGCGGCGCAGGCGGGACCCGTCTGGATGGTGTTGGCGTCTGCCGGGGTGGTGTTCGTGTTGATGCCTCGCGAGCGGGCGCCGGATGTTCGGGCGGCAACGCCTTTGCGCGGCGCGCGGCCTGCTCGGCCCGCACGGCGTACGTGTCCGGCGGTGCGCGCACCGCCACGCTGGTGTGGGGCGTTGCTGATGATGCCGATGCTACTGGCGGGCCGGACGCCCGTACCGGAAGGGGAGGTCCGTGTCACGGCGCTCGATGTCGGGCAGGGCACGGCGGTGCTGGTCGAAACCAAGGCGCATGCGCTGCTCTATGACACGGGGCCGGGATACCCGTCAGGGGCCAGTGCCGGCGGGCAAGTTATCGTGCCGTGGCTGCGGGCGATGGGCGTGCGGCGGCTCGATGCGCTGATGGTCAGTCACGAAGATGCGGACCATGCCGGCGGCGTGCGCGAGGTGCTGGCCGCGGTGCCGGTGGGGCGGCGGCTGACGGGGGCGCCGCTCGATCACGGGCTCCTGATCGGATCGGCGCCGACAAAAGGCGGCGTGGCGAGCAATGCTGCGCCATGGCAGCCATGCGAGGCTGGCGCGGCATGGACGTGGAATGGCGTGCGCTTCGTCATCCTGCATCCGTCAGTGTCGGACCTCGGCAGCGCGCGGCTGGCGAGCAATGCACGCAGTTGCGTGTTGCGCGTGGCCACGGCGCACCGCAGCTTGCTGCTGACTGGCGACATTGGCGTGCGCGAGGAACAGGGGTTGATTGCCGCGGTGCCGCCGGAGGATCTGCGTGCCGATGTCCTGCTGGTGCCGCACCATGGCAGCGGCACGTCGTCGGGCGCGGCGTTCCTGCGTGCGGTGCAGCCAGAGGCGGCGGTGTTTCAGCTCGGATATGGCAACCGCTACCGGCATCCGCGCGACGATGTCTGGCGGCGGTATGGGCGCCAAGGCATCGCGCGGTATCGGACGGATGAAACGGGCGCGGTGTCGATCGTCACGGCGGGGCCGCGACTGGCGATTTCGTCATTCCGGCAGCGGGAGCGGCGGTACTGGCGCGATGCACCGGCGGCGCCGCGTTAGGCGTCGGCGCCAGCCCGGGTTGTCTCGGGAGGGCGGGAGGCGTCAGCTGCGCGAACCAGCGCGCGCGGTCTTCGGCGTCTTGGTCGCCGGGGTTTTGGCCGTGCCGCCGGTGCCGCCGGTGGCAGCCGCCACCGCTTCGCGGGACGCCGGCGCCTCAGGCGCGGCGCCGCCGATGCGGCGCTCGCGCAGGTGCGCCTTGGCACGTTGCAGGCCGGCCGCGACGGTGTCAGCGCGCTCCAGCGCCACGCCGGCAGCGAGCACGTCGCCGAGTACGAGGTGGCTGATGCGGGAGGTCATTGGCGTGTAGACCTCGCTGTCTTCCTCGACGTCGGAGAACACGCAGACGTCGGCCAGCCGGGCCAGCGGCGAGCCGCTGTGGGTCAGCGCCAGCACGCTTGCGCCGCTGGCGCGGGCGAGCGTGGCGGCGGTCAGCATGTCCCAGGTGCGGCCGCTGTTGGAGACCAGCACCGCCACGTCGCCAGGGCGCAGCAACGCGGCGGACATGCTGAAGACATGCGGGTCCGAGTAGGCCGTGGTGGGAATGCCTAGGCGGAAGAATTTGTGCTGGATATCGAGCGCGACGATGCCGGAGTTGCCGCAGCCATAAAACTCGATGCGGCGCGCGCTGGCCAGCAGGCGGATGCCGTGCTCGATCTGGTCGGCCGACAGCGCGTTGCGGACCGCCATCAGTGTGGCGATGGTGCGGTCGAAGACCTTGCCGGCGATGTCGGCCGGGCGGTCGTCGGCCTCCACGTCCTGGTGGACGAACGGCGTGCCGCCGCCCAGGTTCTGGGCGAACTGGAGTTTGAACTCCTTGAAGCCGTCGTAGCCCAGCGCGGCGCAGAAGCGGGCGATGGTCGGCTGCGAGACGCCGGCGCGTTCGGCCAGTTCGGGCATCGACAGGCGAATCACGCTGGCGCCGTGGCGGGTGACGTAGTCAGCCAGACGGCGTTCTGACGGACGGAGCGTGTCGTAGACGGCAAGGATTCGGTCGCGCATGGTGGTGCGGGTCTCGGTTGGCCATCGGCGTGGCCATTCTGGGGATTGCAGATGTAGAGATTCTACACACAATGACATGGGGATCGATCGGGAATCGTGGGCCTGCCCCCTTAGGGCTTTCCCGTATTTGCGTCGACAGCATCATATTTTCGCGAGAAAGCGGCTTCCGGCAGGCGGGAGGCCAAGGCTATAATGTAGAAAATCTACATATCGACGGGCGGTTCTTTGCCCGGCGCTCCCCACGAGGAACATTGTCGCCATGACCCAATCCGTTCACGCCGAGGTGTCGGCCGTTACGCAACGCGTTGTCGAGCGCAGCCGCGCGAGCCGCGCCGCCTATCTGGCGCGCTGCGAGCGGGCACAGCGGGAACTCGGCCCGCTGCGCGGCATGTCGTGCGCGAATCTGGCGCACGGTTACGCCGCGCTGCCGGCCGACGACAAGCTCAAGCTTCGCGTCGAGCACGCCCCGAACCTCGGCATCGTCACCGCGTACAACGACATGCTGTCGGCCCACCAGCCGTACGAGCGGTATCCGAACGTGATTCGCGAGGCGGCGCGAGCGGTGGGTGGCGTGGCCCAGGTGGCGGGCGGCGTGCCGGCGATGTGCGATGGCATCACGCAAGGCAACGCTGGCATGGAGCTGTCGCTGTTCTCGCGCGACGCCATTGCCATGGGTACGGCGGTCGCGCTCTCGCACAACACCTTCGATGCCGCGCTGATGCTCGGCGTGTGCGACAAGATCGTGCCGGGCCTGCTGATGGGGGCGCTCCAGTTCGGCCACCTGCCCATCGTCTTCGTGCCCGCTGGGCCGATGGCGACCGGTCTCTCGAACAAGGAAAAGGCGCGCGTGCGCCAGCTCTACGCCACGGGTCAGGTTGGTCGCGATGTCTTGCTGGAGGCCGAATGCGCCGCCTACCACGGCGCCGGCACCTGCACCTTCTACGGCACGGCCAACAGCAACCAGTTCCTGATGGAAATCATGGGCTTGCACATGCCGGGCTCGGCCTTCGTGCACCCGGACAGCGGACTGCGCGATGCGCTGACGGCGGCCGCGGCACAGCGCGCGCTGGCGCTGATCGCGCGCGGCAACGCGTACACGCCGCTCGCCCAGATCGTGGACGAGCGGGCCATCGTCAACGCCATGGTCGGCCTGCTGGCCACGGGCGGTTCCACGAACCATACGATCCACCTTGTCGCCATGGCGCGTGCCGCCGGCATCGTCATCGACTGGAATGACTTCGACCGCCTGTCGGCGGTCACGCCGCTGCTGGCGCGCGTCTATCCGAACGGCTCGGCCGATGTGAACCACTTCCACGCCGCCGGCGGCGTGGCCTATGTGATTGGCCAACTGCTCGAAGCCGGGTTGCTGCACGAGGACGTCCAGACCGTGATGGGGCAAGGGCTGGCGCGCTACACCGAGGAGCCGGTGATGACCGACGGCGCGCTGCGCTGGCGCGACGGTCCGACCACGAGTGGCGATGCCGCCGTGCTGGCACCGGCGTCGGCGCCGTTCTCGAAGGAGGGCGGGCTGCGCCTGATGGCCGGCAACCTCGGCCGGGGCGTGATCAAGGTGTCGGCCGTGGCCGACGAGCACCGTATCGTGGAGGCCCCGGCCCGCGTGTTCGACTCCCAGGAGGCGCTGCAAGTCGCCTTCGAGGCCGACGAACTGAATCGCGACGTGGTGGCGGTGGTCCGCTTCCAGGGGCCGAACGCCAACGGCATGCCCGAGTTGCACCGCCTCACGCCGGCACTCGGCGCACTGCAGGATGCCGGCCACAAGGTGGCGCTGGTGACCGATGGCCGCATGTCGGGCGCGTCCGGCAAGGTACCGGCGGTGATCCATGTGGGTCCGGAGGCGCTTGTAGGCGGCCCGTTGGCGCGGCTGCGCGATGGCGACCGGATTCGTGTGGATGCCGTAGCCGGCACATTGACCATGGTCGGCGATGCCGCCGCGCACGCCGAATTCGCCGCGCGCATCCCGGCGACCGCGCCGGACGACGATTTTGCGCGCTTCAGCATGGGGCGCGGCCTGTTCGGACTGTTCCGGCGCCATGCCCGGATCGCCGAAGAAGGCGGTAGCGCCCTGGACTTGTCCGAGGCCGACGCCGCGCCCGCTGTCCAAACGGCCGGCGTGGTCGCACAATAGGCGGGCGCCCAACTTGCCCTGCACGCACTTAGTCGTCGTTTAGTCATCGTTTAGTCGTTTTACGATTTTCAGCAATCGCCGCGGCCAGGTATCTCCATGCCGCGGTGCACCTTCGCGCCACGTCTTTCGCGCCCGAAGGCTACCGACAAGGATGGCCCGACCATCCGACCATGATCGACGGAGCAGACATGATCTATATCCTGATGGGCGTTTCCGGCAGCGGGAAAACCACGGTCGGCCAGTTGCTGGCCAGCCAGCTGCATTGCGGCTTCCACGATGCCGACGCCTTCCACAGCGAGGCCAACAAGGCCAAGATGCACAACGGCATTCCGCTGACCGATGAGGACCGCTGGCCCTGGCTGGCCGCGATGCGCGCCGCCATCGACACCGCCCGGGCCGAGGGCCGCACCCACGTTTTCACCTGCTCGGCGCTGCGCCAGACCTACCGCGACCGCCTGACCCCGCCCGACGGCGGTGTGACCTTCGTCTTCATGAAGGGCGACGCCGGCACCATCGGCAGCCGGCTGTCGGCGCGCACGGACCATTTCTTCAACCCGGCGCTGCTGCAAAGCCAGTTCGACACCCTCGAGGAGCCACGCGACGCGCTGGTGCTGGACATCCGCCGCACGCCCGAGGCGCTGGTCCAGGACATCCTGGACAAGTGCCCGCCCGAGTCGGCCGCCTGCTCCGGCAAGCCCGCCGCCTGATCTGAACTGACCTGAAGCCGCCAGCCAGCCCTTGGCGCCGTGCCTTCGGCGGCGCCTGGCTGGCAAGCATCTTGCTAAACCGATTCGCGTGCCGGCGCGCGTGACCCTTGCGGGTTTTGCCGGTGCGGATATGCTGAAAGAGCCAACTCGACAAGGCATCGACAAACGGGCGACCGGGGAGACGGCACGGCACGGTCAGTACGAGGCCGGCGCGGGCGCCCATTTCACGAAGGAGCGGCCATCATGGCGGCGCGGTTTTTCGACGAGATGCTGGAAGGGCGGGAGGACGGAGCAGTGGCGGCCATCGAGGCCGGACAGACGCTGCCGTCAGGGGCGGTCAGGGCCCACTACCGCAATTTTGCGGACTGGATCGGGCGGCAGTCCGGTTCGACGATGGACAACAAACGCGCCGAGGCGGACCTTATCTTCCGGCGCGTGGGCATTACCTTTGCCGTCTACGGCGACAAGGACGAGTCGAACAGCGGCACCGAGCGCACGATTCCGTTCGATGTGATTCCGCGCATCTTCCCGGCCAGCGAGTGGGCCACGCTCGAGCGCGGCCTGCGGCAGCGCGTGGCGGCGCTGAACCGGTTCATCCACGATATCTACCACGGCCAGGACATCATCCGCGCCGGCGTGATTCCGCCCGACCAGATCTACAACAACGCCCAATACCGGCCGGAGATGCTCGGCGTGGATGTGCCGCGCGACATTTATGCCCATGTGGCCGGCATCGACGTGGTGCGGGCCGGCGAGGGCGAGTTCTACGTGCTCGAGGACAACCTCCGGGTGCCGTCCGGCGTTTCGTACATGCTGGAAAACCGCAAGATGATGATGCGGTTGTTCCCGGAGCTGTTCGCGCGCAACCGGGTGGCGCCGGTGGCGCACTATCCCGACCTGCTGCTGGACATGCTGCGCAGTGTCTCGCCCCAGAACATCGCCGATCCCACCGTGGTCGTGCTCACGCCGGGCATGTACAACTCGGCGTACTTCGAGCATGCATTCCTGGCTCAACAGATGGGCGTGGAACTGGTGGAGGGCAGCGACCTGTTCGTCGAGGACGAGCACCTCTATATGCGGACCACGCAGGGGCCGCAGCGCATTGACGTGATCTACCGGCGCGTGGATGACGACTTCCTTGATCCCCTCGCATTTCGTCCAGATTCGGCGCTCGGTGCGGCCGGGCTGCTGTCGGTCTACCGGGCCGGCAATGTGACGATCAGCAACGCCATCGGCACGGGCGTGGCCGACGACAAGTCGATTTACCCCTACGTGCCGGACATGATCCGCTTCTATCTGGGCGAGGAGGCCATCCTCAACAACGTGCCGACCTATATGTGCCGGCGCCCGGACGATCTCCAGTTCGTGCTCGACCATATGGCCGACCTCGTGGTCAAGGAAACCCACGGCGCGGGCGGCTACGGCATGCTGGTCGGACCGGCGGCCACGCGCGCCGAGATCGACCAGTTCCGCGAGGTGGTGAAATCGCGCCCCGAGCAGTACATCGCCCAGCCGACGCTGGCGCTGTCCACCTGCCCGACCTATGTGGAGTCGGGCATCGCGCCGCGCCATATCGACCTGCGGCCGTTCGTGCTGTCGGGCAAGGAGGTGCGCATGGTGCCGGGCGGGCTGACCCGCGTGGCGCTGCGCGAAGGGTCATTGGTGGTCAACTCCTCTCAGGGGGGCGGCACCAAGGACACCTGGGTGCTGGAGCGCTGAGCCATGGAACACGCCGATCGCCGGGAGAACCCATCATGTTGAGCCGCACCGCCGACCATCTGTTCTGGATGTCCCGCTATACCGAGCGCGCCGAGAACACCGCGCGCATGCTCGATGTCAATTACCAGACCTCGCTGCTGCCGCAGTCCGCCGAAGTGGCCGAGCAGGGCTGGTGGGCGATGCTCGATATTTCCGAGCTGACCCACGCCTTCGACCACAAGTACGGGCTGCTGCACCGCGACGACGTGATCGACTTCATGGTTCGCGACATGACCAATCCGTCGTCGATCATGAGCTGCCTGCGCGCGGCGCGCGAGAACGCCCGCGCGGTGCGCGGCTCGCTGACCACCGAGGTCTGGGAGACGCTGAACACCACCTGGCTGGATGTGCAGCGCATCATTGCCGAGGGTGAGCTGCGCGACGACCCGTCCCGCTTCTTCGAATGGGTCAAGTTCCGCTCGCATCTGGCGCGTGGCGTGCAGTTCGGCACCATGCTCAAGGACGACGCCTTCCACTTCATGCGGCTCGGCACCTTCCTGGAGCGGGCGGACAACACCGCGCGGATCCTCGATGTCAAGTTCCAGGCCTCCGGCCGGCGCGACGAGGACGATCTCGCTTTCCAGGGCGGCCAATCGCAGAGCCAGAGCCAGGGCGGGGGATTCCGGAGTCAGTCCCAATCCCAGTCCCAGGACGGTAGCGGGCAGTCCCAGAGCCAGTTGCAGAACGATGACCTGAACCGCGAGCAGAACGACTTCTATCACTGGGCAGCCGTGCTGCGCTCGGTGTCCGGCTTCGAGGTGTATCGCAAGATCTATCGCGCCGTGATCACGCCGCAACGCGTGGCGGAGCTGTTGATCCTGCGGCCGGACATGCCGCGCTCGCTGGTGTCGAGCATGGACGAGGTGGTCGCCATTCTCGCGCTGGTGGCCAACCAGCAGTCGTCGGAGACGGAGCGCCAGGCTGGTAAACTCCACGCCGACCTGAAATACGCGCGCATCGACGACATCTTCGCCGTTGGCCTGCACGCCTACCTGACCAGCTTCCTGGAGCGCATTGGCGATCTCGGCAACGGCATCAGCCGGGACTTCCTCGTCCCGCTGGCTGCCTGACGAGGTGCCGGGCACGCCACACCGTTGCCGGATCGGGCGGGTGGCGGGCCGGGCACCGGTCGCCGCGGCGCGTGCCTTATCGTGAAATACAAGATCCACCACAAGACGGTCTACCGTTACACCGAGCCAGTGCGCCGCAGCGTGCACGAACTGCGGCTCGCGCCGCGTTCGGGGCCGCTTCAGTCCGTGCAGGGCTGGACGCTGACCGCACCCGGCAACCTGTCCGAGGCCCGCGACGGCTTTGGCAACATCGTCCATAACTTCACGCTGTCCGGCCCCGCCCAGACGATTTCGATCACGGCGACTGGCGAAGTGGAAGTGATGATTGCGCCGCTAAAAGAAGCGGGGGCGCCCGGCCACCATGGCTTCCACGACCAGCCGGACGCCGGCGAGTCGCGCGTGTCGCCCCTGTACTTTGCCGCCGCCACGCCGCTCACGCAGGCCCCGGCCGCGCTGCGCGCGTTCGCCGCGCCGTTCCTGGCCGCCGGCCACGACGTGCCGGCGTTGCTGGCGCTGGCCGATGGCATCGCGGACCGCGTGCGCTACAGTGCCAACACCACCCACGTCGGTACCAGCGCCGCCGATGCCTTCGCGCTCGGCAGCGGCGTCTGCCAGGACCAGGCGCAGGTGATGGTGGCCGCGTGCCGCGCCTTCGGCATTCCGGCGCGCTATGTCAGTGGTTACTTCTATGACCCGGCCGCCACGTCGATGGCCAGCCACGCCTGGGCCGATGTCTGCCTGGACGCCGCCAGCGCGCTCTGGTGCAGCATCGACGTGACGCACCGTTGCCTGACCGATGGCCGTCACGTACGCCTTGCCGTGGGGCGTGACTACGCCTCGGCTGCACCAATTCGGGGCATTCTGGAGGGCGGGACGGGCGAGACGATGGAAGTCGAGATCGCCATCACCCCGATTCCGCCGATGCCAGCGGTACCGGTCGCTGACTGACCCCACCCCGGGCAGCAATCCTTTCCATCAGACGGCCGTTCGAAGCGACCGATGCCGCCGAGGCGGCTCGCGCCGCGCTAGGGCGCTAGAATGCAAGCTTGCCCCTGAGCGCGCCGCCGAGCCGGCGCGCGGCCAAAACCAACAAGATTCCCATGACGTACTGTGTAGCCATGCGGCTGGATGCCGGCCTGGTATTCCTGTCAGATTCCCGCACCAACGCCGGCGTGGACGCCATTTCCACGGCCCGCAAGATGACCGTGTTCGAAGAGCCGGGCGACCGCGTGATGGTGATGATGACCGCCGGCAACCTCGCGATCAGTCAGTCGGTGCGCCAATGCCTGGCAGAGGGCCGCGACGAGAAGCGCTCGCTGTGGACCGCGCGGGACATGTTCGAGGCCGCTACCATCGTCGGCGACGCCGTGCGCGCCGTGCACAAGCGCGATGCCCATGCGCTGCGCGATGCCGGCATCGAATTCAACGTGAGTCTGGTCTTCGGCGGTCAGATTCGCGGCGAGCGGCCGCGCCTGTTCAATATCTATGCGGCCGGCAACTTCGTCGAATCGACACCGGAAAATTGCTATTTCCAGATTGGCGAGGCCAAGTACGGCAAGCCGATCATCGACCGCGTGGTGTCGCCGTCGCTGCCGCTGGGCGAGGCCGCCAAGTGCGCGCTGATCTCGATGGACTCGACGCTGAAATCGAATATCTCCGTGGGCCTGCCGCTGGACCTGCTGGTCTATGAGGCCGACGCGCTGCGCGTGACTCGCTTCGTCAGTATCGACGAACGCAACGCCTACTTCCGCATGATTCGCGACACGTGGGGCCACCGCCTGCGCCAGGTGTTCGGCGAGATCTGCAACCCCGAGTGGGATGCGGCGGAGCCGGCGGAATTCCCGCTCGCGCGCGATGACGCCGACCGCTGGGGCCAGCCTGTCCGGGCCCGCCGCGAACACTGATCGCCGCTTCCCCGGCATTCCACCCTCCCAAGACGCCGCATGCGCGACATCCTGCTGTTTTCGCACGCCAACGGCTTCCCGGTGCGCACGTATCGGAAGCTGTTCGGTGCACTGGAAGACGATTTCGATATCCGCGCCGTGGAGCGCTACGGCCATGACCCGAAGTACCCGGTCACGCGCGAGTGGCCGCATCTCGTGGAGGAATTGCTAGACGAGCTGGACCGCGCCACGCGTGATGGCACCGAGCGCCCGGTGTGGCTGGTCGGCCATTCGCTGGGCGGCTTCTTGTCCCTGATGGCCGCGCTGCGCCGGCCCGCGCGGGTGCGCGGGGTGGTCATGCTCGACTCGCCGGTGATTGCCGGCTGGCGCGCCGGGCTGCTGCGTTTCTCGCAAATATTCGGCCTCGACGAAAAGCCTGGTCCGGCGGCCGTGACGAAGAACCGCCGCACCCATTGGCCAGACGCCGAGGCAGTGCGTCATCACTTCCTCTCCAAGAAGAATTTCGCGATATGGGATCCGGAGGTCCTGAGCGACTACGCCGAGCATGGCACCGAGCCGACCGGCCACGCTGGCGAGCGGCGGCTGCGCTTCGACCGCGAGGTGGAATACAAGATCTACCGGACCCTGCCGACCAGCCTGGGGCGCAAGGTGTCGCAGGGCGCGCCGGTGCCGGTGGGCTTCGTCGCCGGCACGCGCTCGCGCGAGGTGCGTCAGTGCGGCCTGGGCGCCACGCGCCGGCTGGTGGGCGAGCACCTGCGCTTCATCGAGGGCGGCCATCTTTATCCGATGGAAAAGCCGCTCGAAACCGCCGCGCTGGTGCGTGACCTGATCGGCAAGATCCGGCAGGAATCGCGGTAGACGCCGGTTAGCAGGCGGGCAGGGCGGCGCCCGTGCGGCGCATTGGGCGCAAGGAGGTGCAATGCGGCGCAACCGGGTAGCACCCCGCGGGGTTTCACCCCGGCTGTCACAATTTCCGGGGCCGCGCGGGACGGCCGCTCATGTATAATCCCGATTTCCCCGGCAAGCTCGGTTTATGACCAAATTCGTCTTCGTCACCGGTGGCGTCGTCTCTTCTCTCGGCAAGGGCATCGCTGCTGCTTCGCTCGCGGCCATTCTCGAGTCGCGCGGCCTCAAAGTCACCCTCCTCAAGCTCGATCCCTACATCAACGTCGATCCCGGCACGATGAGCCCCTTCCAGCACGGCGAGGTGTTCGTGACCGAAGATGGCGCGGAAACCGACCTCGACCTGGGCCACTATGAGCGCTTCGTTTCCGCCAAGATGCGGAAATCGAACAACTTCACGACTGGTCAGATCTACGAATCGGTGATCCGCAAGGAACGCCGGGGCGAGTATCTCGGCAAGACCGTGCAGGTCATCCCCCATATCACCAACGAAATCCAGGCATTCGTGGAGCGCGGCGCGGCTGCCTCGCACGAGGGCAAGGCTGACGTGGCGCTGGTGGAAATCGGCGGCACGGTGGGAGATATCGAATCCCTGCCGTTCCTCGAGGCCGCACGCCAGATGAGCCTGCGCATGGGCCGCAACCACTGCGCCTTCGTGCACCTGACGCTGGTGCCGTTCATCGCCAGCGCTGGCGAGCTGAAGACCAAGCCGACCCAGCACTCGGTGCAAAAGCTGCGCGAAATCGGCATTTCGCCGACGGCGCTGCTGTGCCGCGCCGACCGCCCGATTCCGGACGACGAGCGCGCCAAGATCTCGCTGTTCGCCAACATTCCGCAGGAAGCCGTGATCTCGGTCTGGGATGCCGACAGCATCTACAAGATCCCGCAGATGCTCAACGAGCAGGGCCTGGACCGCCTGATCTGCGAGGAACTGCGCCTGGATCCGAAGCCGGCCGACCTGTCGATGTGGCAGAAGCTGGTCAACGCGCAAGAAAACCCCGAGCACGAAATCACGATCGGCATGGTCGGCAAGTACGTCGACCTGACCGAGTCGTACAAGTCGCTGATCGAGGCACTGCGCCACGCCGGCATGCATACCGCCACGCGTGTGAACATCGAGTACATCGATTCCGAGGAACTGGAATCCGGCCATCTGGAAGTGCTCCAGCCGCTGGACGCCATCCTGGTGCCGGGCGGCTTCGGCAAGCGCGGCACGGAAGGCAAGATCCGCGCGATCCAGTACGCCCGCGAGAACAAGGTGCCGTACCTGGGCATCTGCCTGGGCATGCAGCTGGCCGTGATCGAGTTTGCCCGCCACGTGGCGAACATGCCCGATGCCAACTCGACCGAGTTCAACCTCGAGACCGAGCATCCGGTGGTCGCGCTGATCACCGAATGGCTGGACCGCGAAGGCAAGGTCGAGCAGCGCTCGGCCGATTCCGACCTCGGCGGCACGATGCGCCTGGGCGCCCAGCGCGTACCGGTGAAGCCCGGCACCAAAGCCGCCCAGATCTATGGCGAAGAAGTGAACGAGCGCCATCGCCATCGTTACGAAGTCAACAATCACTACGTGCCGCAGCTTGAGGGCGCGGGCATGGTCATTTCGGCCCGTACCCCGACGGAAAACCTGCCGGAGATGATGGAGCTGCCCGAGAGCCTCCACCCGTGGTTCGTCGGCGTGCAGTTCCACCCGGAATTCACGTCCACGCCGCGTGACGGCCATCCGCTGTTCAAGGCCTACGTGGAAGGCGCGCTGGCCAGCCAGCAGCGCAAGGGCAAGTCCGCCTGAGCGCGCCTAGAGAAGGAGCAGCCATGAAACTGTGTGGATTCGATGTCGGCCTCGACCAGCCGTTCTTCCTGATTTCCGGGCCGTGCGTGATCGAGTCCGAGCAGATGGCGCTGGACACGGCCGGCCAGCTCAAGGAAATCACGTCGGCGCTGGGCATTCCGTTCATCTACAAGTCGTCGTTCGACAAGGCCAACCGGTCGTCGGGCAAGTCGTTCCGCGGTCTCGGCATGGAAAAGGGTCTGGAGATCCTGGCCACCGTGAAGCGCGAGATCGGCGTGCCGGTGCTCACGGACATCCACGAGATCGACGAGATCAAGCCCGTCGCTGCCGTGGTGGACGTGCTCCAGACGCCGGCCTTCCTGTGCCGCCAGACTGATTTCATCCGTGCCTGCGCGCAGAGCGGCAAGCCGGTGAACATCAAGAAGGGCCAGTTCCTGGCGCCGCACGACATGAAAAATGTGATCGATAAGGCGCGTGAAGCGGCTCGCGAGGCCGGTCTGCCCGACGACGTGTTCATGGCCTGCGAGCGTGGTGTCTCCTTCGGCTACAACAATCTGGTCTCGGACATGCGCTCGCTGGCGATCATGCGCGAGACCGCCGCCCCGGTGGTGTTCGACGCCACGCACTCGGTGCAGTTGCCGGGCGGGCAGGGCACGAGTTCGGGCGGCCAGCGCGAGTTCGTGCCGGTGCTGTCGCGTGCCGCCGTGGCGACCGGCGTGGCCGGCCTGTTCATGGAAACGCACCCGGACCCGAGCAAGGCGATGTCGGACGGCCCTAACGCCGTGCCGCTGTCGCGGATGAAGGAATTGCTGTCGGTCCTCAAGGATCTCGATGCGCTGACCAAGCGCGCCGGCTTCCTCGAAGACAACTTCAGCTGGCCGGCCTGCGCCTGAGCCAGTGTTGGCAATGACCGCCCGCGCCTGTCGCGGGCGGAATCGTTTCCGGCCCGCATGGTCCATCCTGCACCGACCGTGACGCGCCGTATCGAAAGACAATACAAAAGATTCGGAGATCGCCCATGGCCGCCGGCTTTATCATCGCGTACGTCGACGTGACAGACCCCCAGCAATACGAGCAGTACAAGGTGCTTTCCACGCGCGCCATGCAGGCGCACGGCGCCGAGGTGCTCGTGCGCGGCGGCAAGACCGAGCCGCTCGAGGGGGAATGGGCGCCCACGCGCGTCGTGCTGCTGAAATTCCCGAGCTATGAGGCCGCCAAGACCTTCTACGCGAGCGAGGAGTACCTGGCCGCGCGGGAGTCGCGCGCGCACGCGGCGAAGATGAACATGATCGTTGTCGAGGGCGCCTGACCATCGTCGGCATGATTTGTCACGGTTGGCGGGCATTCTTGCGCAGTCACCAGATTCAACAGTCCAGAGAGGAAATATGAGTGCAATCGTAGATATCATCGGTCGCGAAGTTCTCGACTCGCGTGGCAACCCCACGGTCGAGTGCGACGTGCTGCTGGAATCCGGCGTGATGGGCCGTGCGGCCGTGCCGTCGGGCGCGTCCACGGGTTCGCGGGAGGCCATCGAGCTGCGTGACGGCGACAAGTCGCGCTACCTGGGCAAGGGCGTGCTGAAGGCCGTCGAGCACATCAACACCGAGATCTCCGAAGCCATCATGGGCCTGGACGCCTCCGAGCAGGCGTTCCTGGACCGCACGCTGATCGAGCTGGACGGCACCGAGAACAAGGGCCGCCTGGGCGCCAACGCCATGCTGGCCGTGTCGATGGCCGTGGCCAAGGCCGCTGCCGAGGAAGCCGGCCTGCCGCTGTACCGCTACTTCGGCGGTTCGGGCGCGATGCAGATGCCGGTGCCGATGATGAACATCGTCAACGGTGGCGCGCACGCCAACAACAGCCTGGATATCCAGGAATTCATGATCATGCCGGTCTCGCAGACCAGCTTCCGTGAAGCCCTGCGCTGCGGCGCCGAAGTCTTCCACGCGCTCAAGAAGATCCTGGCCGACAAGGGCATGTCCACGGCCGTGGGCGACGAAGGCGGCTTCGCGCCGAATTTCTCGTCGAACGAGGAATGCCTGAACACGGTGGTGCAGGCCATCGAGAAGGCTGGCTACAAGGCCGGCGAAGACGTGCTGCTGGCGCTGGACTGCGCCGCCACCGAGTTCTACCACGAGGCCGAGGACGTCTACCAGCTGGAAGGCGAAGGCCTGAAGCTGTCGTCGACGCAATTCGCCGACTACCTGGCCAACCTGTGCGACAAGTTCCCGATCGTCTCGATCGAGGACGGCATGGCCGAGGGCGACTGGGAAGGCTGGAAGACGCTGACCGAGAAGCTGGGCGAGCGCATCCAGCTGGTGGGTGACGACCTGTTCGTGACCAACACGAAGATCCTGAAGGAAGGCATCGACAAGGGCATCGGCAACTCGATCCTGATCAAGATCAACCAGATCGGCACGCTGACCGAGACCTTCGCCGCCATCGAGATGGCGAAGCGCGCCGGTTACACGGCCGTGATCTCGCACCGCTCGGGCGAGACCGAGGACAGCACGATTGCCGACATCGCCGTGGGCACCAACGCTGGCCAGATCAAGACCGGCTCGCTGTCGCGTTCGGACCGTATCTCGAAGTACAACCAACTGCTGCGCATCGAGGAAGACCTCGGTGACATCGCTACGTACCCGGGCAAGAGCGCGTTCTACAACCTGCGCTAAGTCCCGAATCTCCCCCTCCCGCCCCGGGAGCGGGGAGATCTCCCCCGCCGCGACACGTTCGTGTTGCAGAGTGTTGCGTTTTTTCAGGCCGATAATTTTGCATTCTTCGGCCGCATAAGGGATCATTGTGGCGGTCGTCAATCTGACGATATCCAATTTGCCCCAATGCGTCTGATTTCCCTGCTGCTGTTCGTGCTGCTGCTCGCCATCCAGTATCCGCTCTGGCTGGGGAAGGGCGGCTGGCTGCGCGTATGGGACCTGAACCGCCAAGTGCAGGAACAGACCACCCACAATCAGGCGCTCAAGCTTCGCAATGCCAAGCTGGAAGGGGAAGTCAGCGACCTCCAGGACGGCACCGGTGCGATCGAGGAACGTGCCCGCTACGAGCTGGGCATGGTGAAGGAGAGCGAGGTGTTCGTGCAGTTCGTGGCCCCGGCCCCGAAGGTCAGCGCCACGCCGCCGCTACCGCCGCCGCCGAATTCCGTTGCCGGCAAGGGCGGTCACTGAGTCGGCTTCGACGCGTTTATCGGCCTACCACCCATACGGGTAGCCACCCCAGCCGCCACCCCAGTATCCCGGGCTGCTCACGCCCACGCCGCCGCCCCAGCGGCCGCCACCCCACCCACCGTAGTACAGACTCCAGTTCGTGTTCGGATAGGCGTACGCCCATGCCTCGGCCTGCTGCTGCCGGGCGATGGCCGCTTCCTGGTCGCGCAGGATCTGCTGGTTCAGTTGCGTCAGCGACTGGCTTTCCTCGGGCGTGATCGGTGCTGGCGGCACGCCGTTGGGCATCAGCCGGGCCGTGGCCGGCGAGCCGTTGATATCGCGCGGCACGGGAGACGCGCAGCCGGCCAGCAGCGCCATGGCCAGCATCGCCACAGCGCCCGCCGGCCCGAGGCGGGAACAGGAGGAGCGGGGGCGATGGTCGGCTTGCATGGCGGGTGTCCTCAAATCATGGATTCCGGGCGGGGGCGGCTCAGTGTTGCTGGTGCGCGCCGTCGCCGGCACCGGTGGCCACGGGCGCGGTGAACAGCTGGGCGCTGTCCACGGGGTCGAACTCATAGCGCTGGCCGCAGAAGTCGCAGTGGATCTCCACGTGGCCGCGCTCGGCGATGATGCTCTCCACCTCGGCCTGGCCCAGCGACTGGAGCATGCCCGCCACCTTGGCGCGCGAGCACGAGCACTGAAAATGCGGCGTCATCGGCTCGAAGACGCGCAGCCCGGTGGCCTGCAGGTCTTCCCAGAACAGGCGGCGCAGCAGCGTGTCCGGCGACTCCACCAGCAACTCCTCCTCCTTGAGCGTGGCGCCGAGCTGGCAGGCGCGGTCCCAGGTGTCGAGGTCCTGCGCGCGGCCAGCCTCGTCAAGTGCCGCGCCGGTCTCGCCCACTTCCATCGTGCCGCCGTACGACGGCAACTTCTGCAGTAGCATGCCGGCCGCCACCTGGTCGTTCGAGGCGAGCCACAGGCGCGTGTCGAGCTGCTCGGACGCCTGCATGTAATGCTCCAGCACCGCGCCGATCGACGACAGCGGGCCGTGCTCGTCCGACAGCGGGACGATGCCCTGATAGGCCTGCTGGCCCGGCAGCTTGTCCTGCGGGTCGAGCGTGATCGCAAAGCGGCCCTGGCCGTGCACGTTCACCATCTGCCTGAGCGTGGCGTCGTCGGCGATCTCGACGTCTTCGGCGATCTTGGCCGTGGCGCGCATCGAGAGGTCCGACAGGCATTCCACCACCAGCATCCGCACCGGGCCGTCGCCATGCAGCTGCATGACGAGTGCCCCGTTGAACTTGAGATTGGCTGACAGCAGCGCCGCCGCCGCCATCATCTCGCCCAGCAGGCGCCGCACCGGCGCCGGATAGGCATGGCGGTTGAGCACCTCTTGCCAGGTGGCCTCCATGCGGACCAGTTCGCCGCGCACCGGGGCGGCGTCGAACAGGAATTTCTGAAGGGTGTCGGGATTCGAGGTTGCGGTCACGTTCGTCATCTATCTAGCGGTAAGGCGCGGGTTGCGGGCGCGCGGGCGGGGCCGCGCGCTGGTATGTCATCAGTCGATGCGCTTCAGGTCGGTCTTGTACATCGCCTGGCGCTTCGCGTAGGTCTCGGCGTTGCGGTAGAGGTTGGCCACGTCGGCATCGGTCAGCTCGCGCACGACCTTGGCCGGCGCGCCCAGGATCAGCGAGCGGTCCGGGAACACCTTGCCCTCGGTCACCACGGCGCCGGCGCCAACCAGGCATTCCTTGCCGATCACGGCGCGGTTCAGTACCACGGCCTGGATGCCGATCAGCGACCCTTCGCCCACGGTGCAGCCGTGCAGCATGGCCTGATGGCCGACGGACACCTTGTCGCCCAGCGTCAGCGGCGCGCCCGGATCGGTATGGAGCACGGAGCCTTCCTGGATGTTGGTGTCTTCGCCCACCACGATCGGTTCGTTGTCGCCACGGATCACCACGCCGGGCCAGGCGCTTGCGCGCGCCTTGAGCGTCACGTTGCCGATGATGGTGGCTTCGACGGCCACGTAGGCATCGCTGTGGATGGTCGGGGCGAGGTCGCCGATCTGGTAAAGCGCCATGGGGTCTCCTGGGTCCTGCCTGAGGCAGTGGGGCTGATGATGCGATCTGAGGTAATTGGGGATGGCCGCCGCGATTAAAAGAGCACTGAAGGGCGCGCGCACCCCGGCGAACCGGCGTGGTGACACGCTGCGACGCTCTACAATGGCGACTCCCCGGAATTTTACGCCTATGCCAGTCACCGCACCCGCCGCCGGACTCGATTTGCCGCATGCCCGCCTGCTACGCCACCGCGCGCTGGAAGTGCTATGCATGACCGATGCCAGGGCGAAGGCCGATGCGGCGCGGGCGCTGTTCGAGGCCGTGGTGGCCGCAGAAACGGCCGGGCAGGCCATCGGCGATACGGATACGGCACTCGCTCCCGCTGCCGGCCTGGCCTTGCCGGGCCGGCCCGCGCGCCCGGAACTGGTGCCGCCCCAGAAGGTGGAGCGCCGCCGCTCCCTGCGCACCCCGGCGGGGCGGGCGGCGATGATTCATGCCCTGTGCCATATCGAATTCAACGCGATCAACCTCGCGCTGGATGCCGCGTGGCGTTTTGCCGGCATGCCGCCGCGTTTCTATCGCGACTGGCTCCAGGTGGCGAGCGAGGAGGCCCTGCATTTCACGCTGCTGGCCGACCATCTGAGCACGCTGGGCGCCGAATATGGCGACTTCCCGGCGCATAACAGCTTGTGGGAGATGTGCGACAAGACCGCCGACGACGTGCTGGCGCGCATGGCGCTGGTGCCGCGCACGCTCGAGGCACGCGGGCTGGACGCCTCGCCGCCGGTGCGGGCGAAGCTGGCCGAGGCCGGCGACGAGGCCGCCGCCGCCATCATCGACATCATTCTGCGCGATGAAGTGGGGCACGTGGCCATCGGCAACCACTGGTATCGGTGGCTGTGCGCGCAGCGCGGGCTGGACCCCGTGCCGACCTACGCGGTGCTGTCCGAGCAGTACCGCGCGCCCCGGCTGCGCGGCCCGTTCAACCTCGAAGCCCGCCGCGCGGCGGGCTTCGACGAGGACGAACTGGCCTGGCTGGAAGCCTCAGCCGGCTGAGGTGGGCGCCGGCGCCCCCCCGGCTGCTTTCGCTTTCTCCTGCTCCTGCAGTCGCAACACCCGCCGCTGGATCTTGCCGGTGGTCGTCATCGGCAGTTGATCGATGAATTCAATCGCCTTGGGATACTCATAGGGGGCTAGCTGTCCCCGAACATGCTGCTGCAATTCGGCGATCAGCGCGGCGTCGTTGTCGAACGAGCGCGCCACGGCCGGGGTCAGTACGATGAACGCCTTGACGATGGCCCCGCGCTCGGGGTCCGGCGACGGCACCACCGCACAGTTCGACACCGCCGGGTGCTTGAGCAGGCAGTTTTCGATCTCGCTCGGCCCGATCCGATAGCCCGACGACTTGAACACGTCGTCCGCGCGGCCCTGATACCAGAGATAACCGTCCGCATCCATGCGGGCAAGGTCGCCTGTGCGGCACCAGCGCAGGCCGTCCAGCTCGGTGTACTTGCCCGCCGTGGCGGCCTCGTTCTTCCAGTAACCGAGGAAGAAGACCGGGTCCGGATGCCCGTGGATGTCGGTAGCGCAGACCGCCACCTCGCCGTCCTCGTCCGGCGCGCAGGGGCGGCCCTCGTCGTCGATCACGGCCACGCGGTGGCCCGGGTAGGGGCGGCCCATCGAGCCCGGCCGCGCCGGCCAGCCGAGGCGGTCGTCGTCATACTGCGCGGTGCAGTTGCCGACGATGTAGTTGATCTCGGTCTGGCCGAACATCTCGTTGACGATGACCCCGAGGGCGTCGCGGCACCACGAGAACACGGTCTCGCCCACGGCCTCGCCGGCACTCATGACCGCGCGCAGCTTCAGCCGGTAGCGCGTGGACGGGTCCGGGCACGCCTTCATCATCTGCTTGAGCGCAGTGGGGAACAGGAAGGTGTTGGTCACGCCATAGCGTTCGAGCAATTCGAAGGCACGTTCGGCGGAGAACCGGCCCTGATAGCCGACGATGGGCTTGCCGAAGTACAGCGCCGGCATCAGCGCATCCCACAGGCCGCCGGTCCAGGCCCAGTCGGCCGGGCTCCAGAACACGTCGTCGTCCTGCGGATACCAGTTCTGCGAGCAGACGAAGCCGGTCAGGTTGCCGATCAGCGCCCGGTGTGGCAGCAGCGCGCCTTTGGGCGGCCCGGTGGTGCCGCTGGTGTAGATCAGCACGGCGGCTTCGTCGGCCTTGGTCTGCTCGGCCGTGAAGGTAGGCAGTTGGGCGGCCAGCAGGGCGTCCCAGTCCAGGTCGCCCCGGCCCGTGGCGGCGCCGGCGCCAATCACGGTGCGCAGGGTGGGGCAGTCCGGGCGGGCGGCGAGCAGGTTGTCGATGGCGGTCTCGTCGGCAATCGCCACGCGGGTTTCGCTGTGGTCGATGCGGTACGAGAGGGCCTCCGGGCCGAACAGCATCGACAGCGGCATGGCCACGGCACCCAGCTGGTAGACCGCCATGCCGGCGATCACGGTCTCGATGCGCTGGGGCATGACGATGGCCACGCGGTCGCCCCGGCCCACGCCCAGCGCGCGCAGCGCGCGGGAGAGCCGGTTGGCCTCGGCCTGGATATGGGCGTAGGTGTAGGCGTCGCGTCGCCCATCCTCGTGCTCGGTGTAGACCGCCACGCGGTCCATGGTGGCCGGGTCTCGGGCCCAGCGGCCGCAGCAGACATCGGCCAGGTTGAAGTGCTCGGGCACGTTCCAGCGGAACGCGTCATGAAGCGCGCGATAGTCATCGCGGCGCGTAGCCGGCAAGGCGGTCATCCGGTTGTCTCCGATGTTTTTGCGGCGTCAGGCCGGGCGGATCGCTATAATCGGCCAGGCGAACGATCGTTCTATTTTTATCCAGGCTGCCGCGCGGCCCCCCATCCGCCGCGCGCCCGAGAAGACCTGGCAATACAGAGACAGAAGGGTAGAGACACCATGACCATCACGGAAACCTCGCGTTCCGAATTTATCACGCTGCGCGGCCTGCGCACGCACGTTCGCCACTGGGGCACGCCCGGCGCGCCCAAGCTGTTCATGCTGCACGGCTGGATGGATGTGGCCGCCTCGTTCCAGTTCCTCGTCGATGCGCTGGCGCGCGACTGGCACGTGATCGCCATGGACTGGCGCGGCTTCGGCGAGACCGACCTGCCGACGCGCTACCCGGGCACCACGTCCTACTGGTTCCCGGACTACGTGGCCGACCTCGAGGCGCTGCTCGATCACTACCAGCCCGAAGGGCAGGTGGATCTGGTGGGCCACAGCATGGGCGCCAACGTGGTCTGTATCTATGCGGGAGTGCGTCCGCAGCGCGTGCGGCGCGTGGTGGATCTGGAGGGCTTCGGCCTGACCCGCACCCGACCGGACCAGGCGCCGGGCCGGCTGGTGCGCTGGCTGGACGAACTGCGCGCGCAGCCGGAGCTGCGCACCTACGAGAGCGAGGCCGCCGTGGCGGCGCGCCTGCAGAAGACCAATCCGCGCCTGCCCGACGATCGCGCCGCCTTCCTGGCCGCGCACTGGTCGCGCCGCAACGCCGAGGGCCGGTGGGAGATCCTGGGCGACGCGGCCCACAAGATGACCAATCCCATGCTGTATCGGATCGACGAAATCATGGCGATCTGGGCCAAGGTGGAAGCCCCGGTGCTACACGTGGAGGCGCGGGACTCCGCCACGCTCCAGCACATCGCCCACAAGCAGCCGCTGGACGAATTCCGAGAGCGCTTCCGCGCCTTCCCGGACTTCCGCGAAGTCACGGTGGATGACGCCGGGCACATGCTCCACCACGACCAGCCGCAGGTGGTGGCGCAGCTGATCGAGGAATTTCTCGCTTGATGACGAGTCGGGATGAAGCCTCACGCGTGCTTGAGCTTCTCCTTGAGCGCGGCGTTGTTGCTGGTGTGCACGTGCACCAGCGACTTCTCCGGGAAGGCGTAGTGGTACGCCTTGCGCAGCGCGAGCGCGGCCTCATGGAAGCCGGAGAGGATCAGCTTTTGCTTGTTCGGATAGAAGCAGATGTCGCCGGCCGCGAAGATGCCGCGGCGCGAGCTTTCATAGGTGGTGGTGTCCACCATGATGCGGCCCGCGCGCATGTCCATGTCCCACTGGGCAATCGGCCCCGGCTCGGACACCAGTCCGTACAGCGCCACGAGTTCGTCGGCGGGCAGCGTCTGCTCGCCGTCGCGGGTCTTGATCGTCGCGGCGGTCAGCCGGTCGGCGTCATCGGTCTGCAGGCCGCCGAGCATACCGACGACGAAGTCCATCTCGCCGGCCGCCACTGCCGCGCGCATCGACGCCACGGTGTGGTCGGCGGCGCGGAAGCCCTCGCGCCGGTGCAGCAGCGTCACGCGCCCGGCCACCTTGCGCAGCGCGAGCGCCCAGTCGAGCGCCGAATCGCCGCCTCCGGCCACGATCACACGGCGGCCGGCAAAGCGCGAGGTGTCGCGCACGGCGTAGTGCAGGTGCCGGTCCTCGAGCGCGGCGGCCTCGGGCAGCGCCACGCGCTGCGGCGCGAAGGCCCCGGCGCCGGCGCAGACCAGCACTGCCGCCACGTCGAAACGCTTGCCGGCGTCGGTGGTCACCAGCAGGCGCGGATGGCCGTCGGCGCTGGCGTGCTCGCTGACGCTGTCGGCGCGCTGGCTGAAGTGCATCGGGAACGCGAACGGCGCGCATTGCTCCATCAGCCGGTCCACGAGGTCCTGCGCCAGGCAGCCCGGCACGGCCGGAATGTCGTAGATCGGCTTCTCGGGGTAGAGCTCGGTGCACTGGCCGCCGGCCCGGTCGAGCACGTCGATCAGCTCGCATTTGAGCCCCAGCACGCCCGCCTGGAACGCGGCGAACAGGCCGACCGGCCCGGCGCCGACGATCAGCACATCGGTCTGCGTGGTTTCTTGGGGAGCGAGCGGGGAGGGCGTGGAAGACATGATCGAGGCAGGTGCGCGGCGGGCGCCAGGTGGCGCGCGGCGCATGGGGGAGCGGAACAAGGCCCCATCATACCTTGCGTGCCTTGGGAATCCGGGCACGCCACCGTTGGCGGCAGGGCTAAAAGACCCTGCCAGGAGTAGAATGAACACCATGCAAAACCCGCACGCCATCAACGCCGATCTGCACTGCCACTCCACCGTGTCCGACGGGATGCTCGCGCCACGTGACGTGGCCGCGCGCGCCCATGCCGGTGGCGTGGCTTTCTGGGCGTTGACGGACCACGACGAGGTGGGCGGCCAGCGCGAGGCGCGCGACGCCGCCGAGGCACTCGGCATGCGCTATGTGCCTGGCGTGGAGATTTCGGTCACCTGGGCCGGCCAGACCGTGCACATCGTGGGCCTGCAGATCGATCCCTTCCATCCGGGCCTGATCGACGGCCTGGCCCGAACCCGCGACGGCCGCGCCCGGCGCGCCCAGGATATCGGCGAGGCGCTGGCCAAGGTCGGCATCCACGATGCCTACGCCGGCGCGCTGCGCCATGTCGGCAATCCTGACCTGATCTCGCGCACCCATTTTGCGCGTTGGCTGGTGGATGAAGGCTATTGCGCGACCATCAGCGACGTATTCAGCGAATATCTGTCCGATGGCCGCCCCGGCTTCGTGCCGCACCGCTGGTCGAAGCTGTCCGAGGCGATCGGCTGGATCCGTGACGCCGGCGGCGTCGCTGTGATGGCCCACCCGGGCCGCTACAACTACACGGCCACCCAGCACGACGCGCTGTTCGACGAATTCACCCAACTGGGGGGCCGCGCCGTGGAGGTCGTGACCGGCAGCCACACGCCCGACCAGTTCCGCCGCTATGCCGATGTGGCGCGCCACTACGGCCTGTTGGCCTCGCGCGGGTCGGATTTCCATGGTCCCGGCGAGGGCCGGGTCGATATCGGCACGCTGCCGCCGCTGCCATCGGACGTTACCCCGGTCTGGCACGACTGGTAGCCGTCCGCCCGCCCCGCCTTCCGCCCCCGACGATCCCTGAATGTCCCAGTACTTCGAGATTCACCCGGTCAACCCGCAGCTGCGCCTGATCAAGCAAGCCGCGCAGATCCTGCGCCAGGGCGGGCTGATTGCGCTGCCGACGGACTCCAGCTACGCGCTGGCCTGCCCGCTCGACGACAAGACGGCCGTGGAGCGCCTGCGCCGGCTGCGCGGCATCGACGACAAGCACCATCTGACCCTGATGTGCAGCGACCTGTCCGAGTTGGGCAACTTCGCGCGCGTGGATAACCGCCAGTACCGCTGGATCAAGGGCGCCACGCCGGGGCCGTACGTGTTCATCCTCGAGGCGACCAAGGAAGTGCCGCGCCGGCTGTCGCACCCAGCCCGCAAGACCATCGGCGTGCGCGTGCCCGACCATGCTGTGCCGCTGGCGCTGCTGGCCGAACTGGGCCAGCCGATGATCTCGGCCACGCTCCAGATGCCCGGCGATGACGAACCCATGAACGATCCGGCCGAAATCCGCGCCCGGCTGGAGAAACAGCTCGACCTGGTGGTGGACGGCGGCCCGGCGCCGGCGCAGCCGACCACCGTGATCGACCTGAGCGGCGGCGAGCCGGAACTGGTGCGGCTGGGCCGGGGCGATGTGGAACGCTTCGGGCTGTCCGCCACGCTTTGAAAATCGGCCACGCTTTGACACAAACCGGACAGCCTGCGGGCGCCATTGCACGGATAGAATAGGGCACATGGATTCCTCGCTCATCCAGACCGTTGCGGTCTACGCCCTGCCAGTCTTGTTCGCCATCACGCTGCATGAGGCCGCCCACGGCTATGTGGCGCGCTTTTTCGGCGACGACACGGCCTACCGGCTCGGCCGCGTCAGCCTGAACCCGATCCGGCATATCGACCCGATCGGCACGGTGGCGGTGCCGCTGCTGCTGTATTTCCTGACCGCCGGGCAGTTCGTGTTCGGCTTCGCCAAGCCGGTTCCGGTAGTGTTCGGCCACCTGCGCAACCCGCGCTGGCATGGCATGTGGGTGGCCCTGGCCGGCCCGGCCAGCAATCTCGTGCAGGCGTTCATCTGGGCGCTGGTGGTGATCGGGCTGGCCTGGGCGCAGGTCCAGGAGCCGTTCTGGGGCCAGATGGCGCGCGCCGGGGTAATCGTCAACGTGGTCGTGGCCGCCTTCAACCTGTTTCCGATCCCGCCGCTGGACGGGGGACGCGTGCTGACCGCCTTCCTGCCGCAGCGCGTGGCGGCGGCCGTCAGCCGCATCGAGCCGTATGGCATCTTCGTGGTGCTGGCGCTGGTGGCGGCGGGCGTGATCACGCGGGTCTGGATGCAGCCGGTGATGAGTCTGCTGCTGTCGGTGGTCGAGCTGATGCTCCGGCCGATCATCCTCCTGCTGCAATAAGCGCCATGACGCTCGCGCACGCGCCACTGGGCGCGCCTTCGTCGTGGGTGACCCGCTGGGCCCACCTGATCCGGCCGGGCGGCCGCGTGCTCGATCTCGCCTGTGGCAGCGGGCGCCACGCGGCCTGGCTGGCGGGGCAGGGGTTTGACGTGCTGGCCGTGGATCGCGACGCCGAGGCCGTGGCGGGGCTGCCCGCCGGCGTGGTGGGCCGGGTGGCCGATCTCGAGCAGGACGGCTGGCCGCTGGGGGACGTGACTGACGGGGCGGACGGGGCGCCGCTGGACGCCATCGTGGTCACCAACTACCTACACCGCCCCCTCTGGCCGCACCTGCTGGCGGCGCTGGCGCCTGCCGGGGTGCTGATCTATGAAACATTTGCAATTGGTAACGAAACCGTCGGCAAGCCGTCCCGGCCCGACTTCCTGCTGAAATCGGGCGAATTGCTCGACATGGCGCGCGGAACCCTCCGCGTGGTGGGGTACGAGGACGGGGTGGTAGAAGTGCCGAAAACGGCGTTCGTCCAGCGGATTTGTGCCGTGCGCGAGTCCACGGGCGGCGCGCCGGGCACCGCGCCACCGCGCTACAGGCTGCCGGCGCGGCCCTAGGCTGGCCGGTCGGGCGGTGCGCCCGGCCCGTGTCAGCGCGCAGGGCGCTTCACACGTTGAAAATCCTGATGTTTCCCCTCACCCCGGGGGAGTCCGGAGCGGCTGACGGTTCCGGTACAATCCCGGATATTCGATTTCCCGAGTTTCCTTAAGCTATGACACAGATTACCGGCAGCATCGTGGCCATCGTCACCCCGATGCATGAGGATGGCAGCCTGGATTACCCCGCGCTGCGCACCCTCATCGACTGGCATGCGGCAGAAGGCACCGATGGCATCGTGATTGTGGGCACCACGGGCGAGTCTCCGACCGTCAACGTGGAAGAGCATTGCGAACTGATCCGCGTGGCCGTGGAGCAGTCCAACAAGCGCGTCCCGATCATCGCCGGTACGGGCGGCAATTCCACCAAGGAAGCCATCGAGCTGACCGCCTTCGCCAAGAAGGTCGGTGCCGATGCGTCGCTCCAGGTGGTGCCGTACTACAACAAGCCGACGCAGGAAGGCATCTACCGCCATTTCCGCACGATCGCGGAAGCGGTGGAGCTGCCGGTGCTGCTGTATAACGTGCCGGGCCGTACCGTGGCCGATATGACCAACGACACCATCCTGCGCCTGGCGCAGGTGCCGGGCATCGTCGGCGTGAAGGAGGCCACGGGCAACATCGACCGGGCCGCGCAGCTGATCAAGGATGCGCCGGAACACTTCGCGATCTACAGCGGCGACGACCCCACCGCGGTGGCGCTGATCCTGCTGGGCGGCCACGGCAATATCTCCGTGACGGCCAACGTGGCGCCGCGCAAGATGCACGAGATGTGCGTGGCGGCGCGTAACGGCGATGTGGTGACCGCACGCCGGCTGCATATGGAAATGATCGAGCTGAACCGCGCGATGTTCGTCGAGGCCAACCCGATTCCCGTCAAGTGGGCGCTGCAACAGATGGGCAAGATGGCCGGCGGCATCCGCCTGCCGCTGACCCCGCTGGCCGAAGCGCAGCACGAGACCGTGCGCCGCGCGCTGGCCAACGCCGGCCTGCTCGCCTGACCTTAACCTTACCGGCTGAACCTTGGCGTATCGCCGCCTTCTTGAAACCAGGATTACGTGTCAATGAAACAGAAGCTTAACCGTCGCGGCGCGACGCAAGTCCGCCGTGCCGCCATGGTCGCGCCCGTGCTGGCCCTGACCCTGATCGCCGGCTGCAGCAGCATCAATGAGGCCATGCAGCCGGACAAGATCGACTACAAGTCCCAGGGCAAGAAGACGGCATCGCTGGACATTCCGCCGGACCTGACCAAGCTCGACGGCGAGCGCCGCTACACGGTGCCCGATGCCTCTGGCACGTCCACGCTCTCGAACTACACCCAGGCCAACGCCGGGCGTGCCCGCGAGGCCAGCCCGACCGACAACGTGCTGCCGGGCGCCCAGGGCGTGCGCATGGAACGCGACGGCAACCAGCGCTGGCTCGTGATCAGCAACGGCATGCGTGCCGACCAGCTCTGGCAGACCCTGCGCGGCTTCTGGCAGGAGAGCGGCTTCCTGTTGGTGCAGGACTCGCCCGAGACCGGCATCATGGAAACGGACTGGGCTGAGAACCGCGCCAAGATCCCGCAGGACATCATCCGCAACACCATTGGCAAGGTGTTCGACGGCCTGTACTCGACGTCCGAGCGCGACAAGTTCCGCACGCGCGTGGAGCGGTCGCAGAACGGCCAGCTCGAGGTGTTCATCAGCCATCGCGGTGCGCAGGAACAGCTGACCGGTGTGGACAAGACCAGCACGGTCTGGACGCCGCGCCCGGCCGATCCTGAGCTGGAAGCCGAATTCCTGTCCCGCCTGGCCCAGCGCCTGGGCGTGCAGAAGGAGCAGGCCGACCGCATGGCCAAGAACCCGACGCCGGCCGGCATCGGCACGAATGACGCGGCCGCCAATGCCGCCACGCCAGCGGTGGGCACCGCCGCCGCCACTGGCATCGGCGCCGCTGCAGCCACCGGCGCACCGTCGGCCGACGGCAGCAAGTCGTTTATGTCGCAAGTCAATGGCACGCCGGCGCTGCAATTGCCGGAGCCGTTCGATCGCGCCTGGCGCTCGGTCGGCCTTTCGCTGGATCGCGTGAACTTCACGGTGGAAGATCGTGACCGTGCCCAGGGCCTGTACTACGTGCGCTATGTGGATCCGCGTACCAGCGTGGACGATCGCGGCTTCTTCTCGAAGCTGTTCACGAAGGCGAACGACGGCAAGACGGCCAAGAAGTACCGCGTGGCGCTCAAGGGCAACGGCACGGGCACCACGGTCACCGTGCTGAACGAGGCCGGCCAGCCGGAGAACACCGAAATCGGCAAGAAGATCCTGTCGCTGCTGGACGAGCAACTGCACTGATGGGTCTTTGTCGCAGTCAGACGGTCCCGACGGCTCCTGCCGTCGGGAGCCATCCCGAGCGAGCGCATCGATGATGCGCTTTGCTTTTTTGGGCAGTGGCAGCGAAGGCAACTCGCTGCTGATCGAGGCCGTCGATGGCACCACGGTGACCCGTGTGCTGCTCGACTGCGGGTTCGGCATCCGTGAGACCGCGCGCCGGCTCGAGCGGCTCGGCGTCACGCCGGGCCAGCTCGACGCGGTACTGGTCACGCATGAGCATGGCGACCACGTGGGTTCGGCCTACGCGTTCGCCGCGCGCCACAAGCTTCCGGTTCATACCAGTCACGGCACCTGGCTCGCCACCGCGCACATGCGCGGCGCCGATGTGGCCGATGTGCGCGTGTGCTGCGCCGACCACGCGTTCTCGGTGGGCGGCTTGCAGATTCTGCCGTACACGGTTCCGCACGATGCCCGCGAGCCGCTTCAGTTCGTGCTGACCGATGGCAACGCGCGGCTTGGCGTGCTAACCGATGCCGGCATGGAGACCCCCTACGTCACAGCGCGGCTCGCTGGCGTGGATGCGCTGGTTCTGGAGTGCAACCATGACCGCGAGATGCTGCGGAATTCGGCTTATCCGTATTCGTTGAAACGGCGTATCGGCGGGGATTTCGGGCACCTGGCCAATGAAGTGGCGGCGGCGATCCTGTCGCGGGTGGCGCATGGCGGGCTGTCACGCGTGGTGGCCGCTCATTTGAGTCAACAGAACAACACGCGCGCGCTGGCCTCGGGGGCACTTGCGGCCGTGCTTGGGGTGGCGCCGGAGGAGATCCTGATTGCAGATCAGGAGGAGGGGCTGGGATGGCAACCGGTCCGCGGCATGTGATTCAAGATTATCTGAGGCCGGAACGGTGCTGAAGCCGAGATGATGCGCCGGACTACCGGGCGCGCCGCGAGTAAATCGCGGGCAATAAAAAAGCCGACCCGAAGGTCGGCTTTTTTATCGGAGTAATCCGATTACTGCTTGGCAGCCGGGGCCGAAGCGTCAGCGGCCGGAGCCGATGCGTCAGCAGCCGGGGCAGCGGCCGGAGCCGATGCGTCAGCAGCCGGAGCAGCGGCCGGAGCCGATGCGTCAGCGGCGGGAGCCGTGGCAGCCGGAGCAGCCGTGTCAGCGGCCGGAGCGGCAGCTTCTTCCTTCTTGCCACAAGCGGCCAGGGCAACAGCTGCCAGCAGGGATGCGATCAGGAGAGACTTCTTCATTTTTCGTCCTTTAACTTTTAATTACTGAAAACAGGCGATGAATAATTACCGGTAATTATCGCTCTTGAACTGCAAATTTGAGGCTCTCCCGGGTGCCGACAATGCAGTGGTACACAGTACTAGCCAGCGGGCGATTATATCCGCGTTTCCCCTGCTTGTGTACAGTCGAAATTTGCTGGTTCTCTTTGTTACGCATTATTACACGCGTACAGGCGCAATCTGCAACCAGCCTTCCAGCGTCCAGTCGTGGAAGGTATCCATCAAGTCGGGCAGCGCGGCGCACGCAGTGACCTCCGCAGCGGTCAGATGACGGTGGTCCGCGAGCCGACGCAGCCATTTCGCCAGCGATGCCGGCGGTTCGTAGGCCTCGCCGTTGAGGAAGAAATGCGTACGGTCATAGAGCGCAATGGAACCCGGAGCAAGGACTACGCCATGCGCCTGGGCCAGCTTCGTGTACTTGCGCAGTGGAATTTCCTCGACCTCGGCGAACATCACCGATTGCTTCGGCTCGGAGAGGTGCGAGCCGAGGAACTCGGACACCATGGCGCTGTTCCATTTCATCGCCTGGAGCCGCTCGGCCACTGCGCGGCCCAGCCCGGCCGGCATCTGCGCGGGATGCGCCGTCGCGGTCTCGTCGGCGTCGGCGTAGCGGCCGTCGAGGCCCTCGTTGCCTTCCACCGTTTCCGATAGCCACGCGAGGAAATGGCCGGCCAGCTCCCGGTAGGCAGGGGCGCGGAAGCCGATAGAAGCGGTCATGCACTCGCCCTCGGCCACCCCGTCGTGCGCGTACTGCGGCGGCAGGTACAGCATGTCGCCGGGTTCCAGCACCCATTCCTCCTCGGCCGTGAAGTCCGACAGGATCTTCAGCGGCATGTCGGGAATCAGGTCGAGCTTGGTTTGTGACGAAATGCGCCAGCGGCGTCGGCCCGATACTTGCAACAGGAAGACATCATAGGAATCGAAGTGCGGACCCACGCCGCCGCCGTCCGTGGCGTAGCTGATCATCACATCGTCGAGCCGCGCGTCGGGCACGAAGCGGAACTGGCTCATCAGGTCGGCCGCGGCCTGGTCGTGCAGGTTGACGCCCTGCACCAGCAGCGTCCACTTGGTGGCCTTGCGCGAAGGGAGGTTGTCCTCGGCAAACGGGCCGTGCTCGAGCTTCCAACGGTTGCGAAAGTACGACACCAGGCGCGACTCCACGTCCTCGCGGTCGGCCAGGTCAAAAAGCGCTTCACGCGACACAGGCGGCACGATTCCGGGCACTGCCTGTCGAATCAGCAAAGGTTTGCGGTGCCAGATCTCGCGCATGAACACGGCGGGTGTCATGCCCCCAAGCAGCGTGAGCGGCGCGTCGGGATCGATGGGGCCCGCAGGCAAGGCCTGCGCGTATAATGCGGAATCGCTCATGGAGTCAAGAATTGAAAATCGCTAAGAACACGGTGGTGTCCGTGGTGTACAAGCTGTCGGACACGCAGGGCAATCTGATCGAAGAGTCGGATGAGCCCATGGTCTATTTGCACGGCGGGTATGATGGCACGTTCCCGAAGATCGAGGAAGCGCTGGACGGCCACGACGCCGGCTTTGAGACCCAGCTGCAGCTGGAACCCGATGAGGCCTTCGGCGACTACGATGCCGACCTCGTGAAGGTGGAGCCGCGCAATCGCTTTCCGGAGCCGCTGGAAGTCGGCATGCAGTTCGAGGGCGTGCCCGAGGACGGCGACGACGAAGACTCCATCATCTACACGATCACTGACGTGGCCGAAGACAAGGTGGTGCTGGACGGCAACCATCCGCTCGCCGGCATGGCACTGCGTTTCTGGCTGAAAGTGTCGGAAGTGCGCGAGGCGACCAGCGATGAAGTCGAGCACGGCCACGCCCACGGTGCCTCGGGCATCGAAGTGGTGGATGAGGACGAGGACGGCGACGACAGCCCTCGCACGCTCCACTGATCTTCCCAAACAATTGAGCGATGCGTGAGCCCGTCCGCAAGGCGGGCCGCAGTGCTGCGATGGGGTCGTCGCAGGACAACGAAGAAGCCGGCAATTGCCGGCTTTTTCTTTGGGTTTTCGGGCTCGCAGTTCCTTTAATTCCCCGCCGTTTCCGGCTAGTTGCCCTTCACCCCGTCGCGCAGCTTCACCTGGAACACCGCCCGCGAGCCCGGCGACACCGTCAACTCGGTCCAGCGGGAGGGCGATCCCACCGGCAGGGCCACGCGCGTGACATTGGCTATGGACTTGCCCGCCGCGTCCCGCAGCGGCTTGTCCACGCTGAAACCGCTGTCGCTCGCATGGACGAGTAGGACCTGGCCCTTGTACTTGCCGGCCAGTTCGCGCAACTGGCGCTTGAACTCCAGATAGCCATCACGCGCGCCGCGTCGCAGGAAGCCATCGAACAGGGTCGGCTTGCCACGCTTCTCCCAGCCATTGCCGAACATTGGATCGGCATGGCCGACCACCACCACGCCGTCGAGGTCACGCTGCTCGGCCACCGAGAACGCGCGGGAGAGCCACTGCCGATTGGCCTCGCGCCGGTCCTCGAACTCGCCGTTGCGGCCGCCCTCGGTACGATAGTGGTTGTTGTCGCCCGGCAGGTTCATGCCGACGATCAGCACGTTGCCCAGTACCATGCGGGCGTTTTCCCGGTAGCTGCGGAACGTGGCCTGGTCCGACTGGCGCGTAACCGGCAGCGTACGGCGCCCCAGCGTGGCGTCCACCGGGAAGTACAGTTCGCGCAGCCGGTTCAACCGTTCCACCGCGTCGAACTCGCCGTTCACCGGCTTCTGGCATTCGGCCCAGTCGTTCTCGCCCGGCACATAGAGCAGCGGTAGTGGCGCGTCGTCGAGCACGCGCTGGCGCACGTTCAGCACGGCATCGCCACACGACTCGGTATCGCCCTTGATGCCGCCGGCATGGACGATCAGCGCCACCTGCTGGGTCGACATCAGATCGAATAATGCGGCCGTGTCGGCCTCGGCCGCCGGCCATTGCGGCACATCGGCGATCAGCGCGATGCGCACGGGCTGCACCGCTGCCGGCGGGGGTGGCGCGACGCGCCCGGTCCGGGCCGCGTGGGCGAGCCCGGGCCCGGCACATGCCGTCCAGCAAACCGCGGCCACCGCCATGTGCCGCCAGACCCGCCGATGTGCCGTCATACGGAGGGCTTGCTCTCCGCCAGCGCCTTGAGCCGGTACAGCGCATCGAGCGCGTCGCGCGGCGTCAGGCTGTCGGGGTCGATGTCAGCCAGCGCGTCGAGCGCCTCCAGGGCGGCCGCATCGACCGGCAACGCTGCGGCCCCGCCTTCCCCGTCCGCCTCCTCATCTTCGTCCGGCGGCGCAGCGGGCGCGGCGAACAGGTCGAGTTGCGGCGTGGGGGTGGCATCGGCGGACTGCTGTTCCAGCCAGGCCAGATGCTTGCGCGCGGCGCGGATCACCGGCTGCGGCACGCCGGCCAGTTGGGCGACCTGCAGGCCATAGCTCTGGCTCGCCGGGCCGTCCTGCACGGCGTGCAGGAACACGATGCCGTCGCCATGTTCCACGGCGGACAGGTGCACGTTGGCCGCCTGCGCGAACTCCTGCGGCAGCTGCGTCAGCTCGAAATAGTGGGTGGCGAACAGCGTGTGGCTGCGGTTGTGCGAGAGCAGGTGGCGGGCGATGGCCCAGGCGAGCGCCAGCCCGTCGAACGTCGAGGTGCCCCGGCCAATCTCGTCCATCAGCACAAGGCTGGACGGCGTGGCGTGGTGCAGGATGCCCGCCGCCTCGGTCATTTCCACCATGAACGTGGAACGGCCGCCGGCAAGATCGTCTGCTGCGCCAATCCGCGTGAAGATGCGGTCGACCGGACCGATCACGGCGCGCCGCGCCGGTACCCAGGCGCCCACACATGCCAGCAGCACGATCAGCGCGGTCTGGCGCATGAACGTCGACTTACCGCCCATGTTCGGGCCGGTGATCAGCAGCAGCTTGCGCGCCTCGGTCAACTGGCAGTCGTTGGGGATGAACTCGGTCGAATCGGCGGCTAGCTGGCCCTCGACCACCGGGTGGCGGCCTTGCACGATGTCGATCACGTTCTCGCTCACGCGCTCGGGCTGGACCCAGTCGAGCGTGCGGGCCCGTTCGGCCAGTGCTGCCAGCACATCGAGCCGCCCCAGCCCGCCCGCCACGCGTTGCAGGGCGGAGATATGCGGCAGCAGGGCCTGGAGCAGCGCTTCGTAGAGAACCTTCTCACGCGCCAGCGCGCGGTCCTGTGCGGACAGCGCCTTGTCCTCGAAGGACTTCAGCTCTGGCGTGATGTAGCGCTCGGCGTTCTTGAGCGTCTGGCGCCGGCGGTAGTCGTCGGGCACCTTGTCCGCCTGGCCGTTCGTCACCTCTATATAGAAGCCATGCACGCGGTTGTACTCCACGCGCAGGTTGGCGATGCCCGTACGGGAGCGCTCGCGTGCCTCGAGGTCGATCAGGAACTGGCCGCAGTTCTCGGAAATGTCTCGTAGTTCGTCCAGATCGGCATCGTAGCCGCGCGCAATCACGCCGCCGTCGCGCAGCACCGTGGACGGTTCCTCGGCGACGGCTCGCACCAGCAGGCCGAGGCAGTCTTCCGGGATTTCGAGGTCGTCGAGGGTCTGCGCCAGCAGCGGGGCGTCGTCGGCCAGCGTCACGGTGGCGCGCACGTCGGGCAGCGCGCGCAGGGTGTCGCGCAGCGACGACAGGTCGCGGGGCCGCGCCGTCAGCAGGGCGAGCCGGGACGTGATGCGCTCGACGTCAGCCAGCCGGCGCAGGTTGGTGCGCAGGGCGTCCGGGTCCTGGGCGATCAGCGCGCCGATGGCCTGCTGGCGCGCACGCGGCAGCGCGGGGTCGCGCAGCGGGTGATGGAGCCAGTGGCGCAGCGCGCGGCTGCCCATCGCCGTGGCGCAGGTGTCGAGCAGCGAGAACAGCGTCGGCGATTCGCCGCCGCGCAGCGTTTCCGTCAGTTCCAGGTTGCGCCGCGTGGCCGAATCGAGGCCCACGAATTCCGATTCGCGTTCGACGGTCACGCCCTGTACATGCCGTAGCGACTGGCCCTGGGTGGCCGCCGCGTAATTCAGCAGCGCGCCGGCCGCGCCAAGCGCCGCGCCGAGGCCCGCGCAGCCGAACGGTTCCAGACTTGCCACGCCAATCTGCTCGCGCAGCCGGCGCGTGCCGGCATCCTGGTCGAAATGCCACTCCGGCAGCCGGGTACGCGCGCAGGTCAGCGCCGGCAGGTCGATGCCATCGGCAAACAGCAGTTCGGCGGGGCGGATCCGTTCGAGTTCGCGGCCCAGTTGTGCCGCCTCGCACTCCATCAGCCGCAGTTCGCCGCTGGCGAGGTTCAGCCAGGCGAGGCCGGTCTTGCTGATGCCGCGCCGTGTGGTCTGCTGGTGCACGGCCATCAGGAACGTGTCGACCTTGTCCGGCAGCAGCGCGGCGTCGGTCAGCGTGCCCGGCGTGACGATGCGGACCACCTTGCGCTCCACCGGGCCCTTGCTCGTGGCCGGATCGCCGATCTGCTCGCAGATCGCCACCGATTCGCCCAGCTTGACGAGCTTGATCAGGTACTGGTCGACCGAATGGAACGGGATACCGGCCATGCGGATGGGCACGCCGCCGGACTGTCCGCGCGACGTCAACGTGATGTCCAGCAACCGCGCGGCTTTCTCCGCGTCGTCATGGAACAGCTCGTAGAAGTCCCCCATCCGGTAGAACAGCAGCGTGTCCGGATGATCCGCCTTGATGCGGAGGTACTGGATCATCATCGGCGTGTGCTTCTCGGGCGCGCCGCGCTTCGCGGTGGACTTGGTGTCCGGCGCGGCGGTGGTGTCTCCAGGCGCCGCCTCGGCGGACGTGTCTGGCGTGGCAGGCACGTCAGGGGTGGGGCCGAGGGCGTCCCCGGCATCACGATCGGCGGAAAGGGCTTCTACGGACATGCATTCCTCTCGGGCGGCCACGGCGGGCCGCCGGTATATCGATTGCCGTCAGGCGGATTGCCTCCGCCACGGCACAAAGCGGCATTTTACTGCCTGCCCGTGCCCGCACCTTGAGGCAAATTCTGAAAATGCGTGAGAAATGTTCTCAGCGCTGGCCTTCTTGTCGGAAATCACGCCGCGCTCAGCGCGGCAGCATCCGGTGCGTGTGTGCATAGGCACGCAGGATCTCGTTGATGCGCGTCTGCCAGCCGTCGCCGGTGGCCTTGAACGCCTCCACCACGTCGCGGTCCGCGCGCATGTTCAGCGTGACCTTGCGGGCCTCCGGCGGCAGGGCGGGGCGCCCGCGGCGCGGGGCCGGGCGCATTTGCTCGAGCTGCGCGTCGGTCAGCGGCGGGTTGTCGGGGGCGCTGAGTGCGCCGCGCGTGATCGCGGCGTCCTCGGCATCGTCAGGAATGTGGATCGTTTGCTTTGTCGACATAGTTCAAGACCTCTCGGCGGTTTGCCTTGCGCAGGCTGATCACCCGCATCACATTGCCGCGCATCGTGTAGACCATCACGTAGATCCGTTGACCAATCGGACCCACCGCAATCGTGCGGGCCTCGTTGTAGTCGTAGGGGGTGTCGATGACGACCTGCGCGGCGTCCAGATCGAGCATGACTGCCACCTCCAGCGACACGCCATGCTTGAAGCGGTTGACGAGACTCTTGGCGGCATCGAACTCGATGAAGACGGAATTAGTGTATGGACAACAAAGAAGCGGGTCAAGATATTTTTTGCCCATGCATAAAATATGAGAGTTCTCTGGTGCAACCCATCGTAGGGGCCGGGCAGCCCAAGGTCTTTGGGAGGATTCTGAAAAAGTCGGCGCACCTGACGAGAATTGTCAGGCGGCGGATATGTCACGCGGCAAACTGTCACCCACGCCGGTTCGGCGGCGGAATTGCGCCAAATCCTGTCACTTTTGGGGGTTTTTGCGGCTGGCACGTAGTTTGGATAGGAGTAGGCGGTCAACCTGCCGGAATCGCCCGATGCCAAACATCCCAACAGACAACCCCCGACTGCCCCAGCGGCTGCGCCGGGGATTTACGCTGATCGAAATGATGATCGTCGTGGCCGTCATCGGCATCCTTGCCGCGCTGGCGATTCCGGCCTATCAGCAATACATCATCAAGACGCAGATCTCACGCGGGTTCTGGGAGGCCGCGAACTACAAGACGGCCGTGGAGGAGCGCATTCACAACGGCGTGTTCGCGTTCCCGGACCCGGTGGGCACGCTTGGCTACGTGCGCTCGACGCTGACGGCGACGGCCGATACCTTCGCGTTCAATGCCGATGGCTCGGGCGCGATCGTCGTGCTGCTCGATGGCGAGGTGCATCCCCTGGTGCGCGGTGCACGGATCACGGTTGGCAGGCTCACGAACGGCGGATGGACCTGTGCCGTGCGCGGCGATGGCCTCACGTCGATGGTGTTGCCGAGCGGTTGCACGCTCGAGAGTTAACGAAAAACAGGCGCCCGGAGGCGCCTGTTGTAGCGTGCAGCGAGCCGCGTGGGTCGCTTAGATCGCGGTGGACGGCTTGGCGTTGTCCAACGAGAAGGGCGACAGCAGACGCACCATCTGCGCGAACGCCTTCGGGTTGCCGGCCAGCACTTCGCCCTGTTCCATTTGGCGCGATTCGCCCGCGTAGTTGCCCACCAGGCCACCAGCCTCGGTGATCAGCAGCATGCCGGCGGCCATGTCCCACGGCTTCAGGCCGCGTTCGAAGAAGCCGTCCAGGCGGCCGCAGGCCACGTAGGCCAGGTCCAGCGCGGCGGCGCCCGGGCGACGCAGGCCGGCGCAGCTACGCGTCATCAGCGCGAACATTTCGAGGTATTCGTCCACGCCTTCCAGGTCGCGGAACGGGAAGCCGGTGCCGATCAGGCAGTCGGCCAGCTTGTCACGGCGGGTCACGCGGATGCGGCGGTTGTTCAGGAACGCGCCGGCGCCCTTGCTGGCGGTGAACAGTTCATCGCGCGTGGGGTCGTAGACCACGGCCTGCACGGGCACGCCCTTGTGCAACTGGCCGATGGAGACCGCGTACTGCGGAAAACCGTGGATGAAGTTGGTGGTGCCGTCCAGCGGGTCGATGACCCACGTGTATTCGGCTTCCGGATCGCCGTCGACCCAGGACTGGCCGGACTCTTCCGCTAGAATGGCGTGCTCGGGATAGGCGGTGCGGATGATCTCGATGATCGCGGCTTCGGCGCTGCGATCGACCTCGGTCACGAAATCGTTGTGTTGCTTGCGCGAAACGCGCACGAGATCGACGTCCATGGACGCGCGGTTGATGATGGAACCCGCCTTGCGGGCCGCCTTGACGGCGATATTGAGCATCGGATGCATGAATCTCTCCAGGCGGCGGGGCAGGGGCGCGCACCGGCACGCCAGGCCTCGCGGCGGCGCGTGCGGGGGGCCCAATAACCGGCCGAACAACACAACGAATTGTAGAAGAACGAGGCACGCCGCCCGGACAACCGGCGCCGCACCCACAAATTTGAAGGCTGCATTGTATAGGAAGCCGGCCCACCGCACGAGCCCGGCTACCTGAACTCCACTGAATGAACAAAGACTCCGCTTCGGAAACCCAAAAGACCCTGCCAGACGGATCGACGCCTGTAAGTGATGCGTTGTCCATTTTTCACCGTGTGCGCGTGGTGCTCATCGAAACCAGCCACCCCGGCAATGTCGGATCGGTCGCGCGGGCGATGAAGACCATGGGCTTTGGCGCGGGGGCCGGCAGCCTTGTGCTGGTGAATCCGCGCGAGCCGGACGTGCGCCATCACCCCGATGCCGTGGCGATGGCCAGCGGCGCTGGCGATGTGCTTGTTGATGCACAAATCGTCCCGGATATCGAATCCGCGTTGGCTGGCGCGGCCTATACCGTGGCGATGACCGCCCGCCAACGCGAGTTCGGCCCGCCGCGCCTGCTGCCGCGCGATGCCGCAGCGCGCGGGTATGAAGTGCTGGCAGCAGCACCCGATGCCGTGATCGCCTTCGTGTTCGGCAACGAGCGCTACGGCCTGCCCAACGACGCGGTGGAGCGCTGCGCCGCCGTGACCCACATTCCGGCGAATCCGGCGTATGCCTCGCTGAACCTCGCCCAGGCGGTGCAGTTGATCACCTATGAGATGCGTCTGGCGCTGTTGGCCGCGCCCGAGGCGCGCCGGGACGCCTCGCGTGATATCGGCTATGCTGGGGAGCCCGCCACGGCCGAGCAGATCGAATCGATGTTCGGTCACCTCCAGGCGGGCCTGGCGGCCATCGGCTTTCTCGATCCGACCAACCCGCGCAAGCTGATGTCGCGTCTGCGGCGCCTGTTCGCGCGGGCCGGGCTGGAGCGCGAGGAGGTCAATATCCTGCGCGGCATTGCCAAGCGGATGATGATCGCGGCGGGCGACCCATCGGACAAGATCGAAACCTCCAAAACGTCCCAACCGTCCAAGACGTCCGATAAGCCCGGCGAGACTGACAAGGAACCGTAAGACTGTGACGACTATCGCGGCAGTGTTGATCCCTGCATCTCTGGCACCCACGCCGGCACGATGTTGAACCCGGGCCCCGCGCAAAGTCCCTGACGACGTCGGGGGCGGCGCCCATGGCCGGGCGGCAGGCTCACAAATCTCTTACACTCCCTGCTCGCGCGCCTGGACGTCCCCCGAGTCCTGTCCCTTGATACTAAAAAAAGCGCTCCGGCCAAACACGGCGCCGGCGACCGCTCACGACACGATAAAGATGTTCACTCGCCTGAAGGAAGATATCGACACGATCATGCTGCGCGATCCCGCCGCGCGCAGCCGTCTGGAAGTGCTGACCTGCTATCCCGGGCTGCACGCCGTGATATTCCACCGCGTGGCCAACGTGTGCTGGCGCGGTGGCCTGCACTGGCTGGGCCGATGGATTTCGCACTGGTCGCGCTTTCTCACCGGCATCGAGATCCATCCGGCGGTCAAGCTGGGCCGGCGCGTGTTCATCGATCACGGCATGGGCGTGGTGATTGGCGAGACCGCCGAGATCGGCGACGACTGCACGATTTACCAGGGCGTGACGCTGGGCGGCACCTCGCTATACAAGGGCCAGAAGCGGCATCCGACGCTGGGCGCGGGCGTGGTGGTCAGCGCCGGGGCCAAGGTGCTGGGCGGCTTCGTTGTGGGTGATGGCGCCCGCGTGGGCTCGAACGCCGTGGTGCTGAAGCCGGTGCCGCCTGGCGCCACGGCCGTGGGCATTCCCGCGCGCATCATCATGCCTGACGCGCCAGCGGCGCAGCAGGGCGCCAAGCAGGAGTTCTCGGCCTACGGCATCACGCCGAACGCGGACGACCCGGTCTCGCTGGCGCTCAAGAGCCTGATCGACAACGCCGCCAAGCAGCATGATCGCATCGAGGCCGTGCTGGCCGCGCTCGACCGTCTTGGCGAGCATCTCGAAAACACACCGAACGACCGCTTCGACGCGAGCGAACTGCGCAAGATGATGAAGTAGGCAACGGATCGCTGCCTCGGTCGACCTAGTCGACCTAGTCGAGTTGGGGCAGCACCGTGAAGCCATCCGCGCCAAGCCGCAGCACGGCCGCGCGCGGATGGCGGCCATCGAGATCCCAGTCGGTCAGCACCCAGCGCACGGTCTCGCCGTGGGCATGGCGCGCGGGCCGGTGGGTATGGCCGTGGATGAGCGTGGCGGCGCCATGGACGTCCAGCAGCGCGGCGACGGCGGCGGGCGTGGCATCGCCGTAGGTGGGTGGGGTGGCGGCCGGATTGGCCAGTTGCCGCGCGCGGCCTGCCTCGCTGTCCGCGCGCAGCCGTTGCGCCACGGCCATGCGTGCCGAGAGCGGCAACGCCAGGAACAGCCGCTGCACCCAGCGCTTGCGCGTCCAGTGGCGGAAGCGCATGTAGCGGACGTCATCGGTACAGAGCATGTCGCCGTGACTCAGGACCACGCGCTGGCCGGCACACTCAATCAGCGTGGGATCGGGCAGCAGCGTGGCGCCGGCAGCCGCCGCGAAGTGCGCGCCGATCAGGAAATCGCGGTTGCCGTGCATCAGGTACACCGACACGCCGGCATCGGCCAGGCGCCGTAGCGACGCAGCCACATCGGCGGCGAACGGCGAGGCCGTTTCTTCGTCGCCGACCCAGAATTCAAAGAAATCGCCAAGGATAAACAGCGCGCGCGCGTCTTGCGCGGCGCGGTCCAGCACACGCCGGAACGCGGCCAGCGTGCGGGGCATGCCCGGCGTGAGATGGAGGTCGGAAATGAACCACGCCGGCGCCGGCACCTGCAAGGGCAGGGGCGCGGACGCCGGCGGGCGGGGCGTGGCGGTCATGCGCGTCGAGGGTTCGGGATCATGCCGCCAGCGGAGAGCATTAATTGCAACAGGATTGGTGCAAAGACACTTATTCGACCACAACGGCCTTTTCGATCACCACGTCATCCACCGGTACGTCCTGGTGGAAGCCCGAGCTGCCCGTGCGCACGGCCTTGATCTGGTCGACCACTTCGGTGCCTTCCACGATCTTGCCGAACACGGCGTAGCCGAAGCCTTGCGGCGTGGGCGAGCTGAAGTTCAGGAAGTCGTTGTCCACCACGTTGATGAAGAACTGGGCCGTGGCCGAATGCGGCGCGTTGGTGCGGGCCATCGCCACGGTGTACTTGTCGTTCTTCAGGCCGTTGCCGGCTTCGTTCTCGATCGCGGCGTCGGTGTCCTTCTGCTTCATGCCGGGTTCGAAACCGCCGCCCTGGATCATGAAGTTCTTGATCACGCGGTGGAAAACCGTGTTGTCGTAGTGGCCCTTGCGCACGTACGACAGGAAGTTTTCGACCGATTTCGGTGCCTTTTCGGCGTCGAGTTCGATGGTGATGACACCCTGGTTGGTGTGCAGTTGTACCTTGGACATGGCGTTACCTCTGTTCTATGGCGGTTGGTGTTCGGGGTGTTACTTGACGACAGTGGCCGATTCGATCACGACCGGCGCAGCCGGCACGTTGCGCATGGCGCCGTAGGCCGTGGTGGGCATCGACTTGATCTTGTCGATCGTGTCCATGCCTTCCACCACCTTGCCGAAGACGGCGTAGCCGTTGCCATCGGGCTGCGGGTAGTCGAGGTTCGGATTATCCACCACATTGACGAAGAACTGCGCGGTGGCCGAGTTCGGATTGGACGTGCGGGCCATGGCCACGGTGCCGGCCTTGTTCTTCAGGCCGTTCTGCGCTTCGAGCGGAATCGGCGCGCGCGTTGGCTTCTCCTTCATGTCGCGGTCGAAGCCGCCGCCCTGGACCATGAAGCCATTGATCACGCGGTGGAAGATCGTGCCGCCGTAGAAGCCGCTTTTCACGTACTCCATGAAATTGGAGACGGTCTTGGGCGCGGCTTCCGGGTACACCTCGATGGTGAACTTGCCGGCGTTCGTGACGAACTGCACGCGCTCGGTCTTGGGCGCGGCGGCGGCCGGGCTGGCGCCCTGGGCCATCGCGGCCAGTGGAGACAGGGCGGCGGCGGCCATCAGGCCAGCCAGGACGATGCGGCGGGAAACGGTCATGTTCTGGACTCCGTGATGCGGGATTGGGGGCTGGCGGCGCCTGGCAAACGTTCGGAAACGATCGCCGGCGCCCGCAAGCCTGCTAGGGGTGGATGATCAGCGTGCCGCCGGGGCACTGGCCGGCGCAGGCGCTGCCGCAGCCGGGCGTACCTGCTGCAGTGCAGCGGCGGCGCGGGTGTCCTTCGGATTGCGCTTCACGGCCTGGGCGTAGGCCTGTTCGGCCAGGCGCCGGTACACATCGCCCAGATTGCTATAGGCGATGGCATAGTCGGGGCGCGAATCCAGCGCGGCGAGCAGTTCGGCTTCGGCACGCTTCAGGTCGCCGCGCTTGGCGTAGAGCAGGGCGAGGTTGTTGTGCGGCTCGGGCAGCTCGGGGAAGTCCTGGGCCATTTCCGAGAAGGCCTTGATGGCGTCGTCCTCGCGCCCGGCCTGGGCCAGCGACCAGGCACGCTGGAAGCGCGCCTGCGCGTTGCGCGGGTTGGCGGCCAGCACGCGGTCGAAGCCCTCTACGGCGTCGTCGTAGCGCTTGTCCTTCACGGCTTTTTCCGCCGGAACCATGCCGGGGTCCGCCGAGCGGGGGCCAGTACCGGGTGCCGGCGGCGCCTCCAGATACCGCGGGCCCTGCGCGAACGCCGGGGCGGCGAGCAGGGCGCCGGCCATGGCCAGTACGCCCGCCACGGCGCGGAAGGGGCTGGCACGGCGGCCGGCGGCAGGGGCGGGGCGGGAGGTCATGGTCGGGGTGGGCAGAAGCAGGCTCATGTAAGGGCGGTCCGTTATACTCCGCGGCATTCTAGCAAAGCGGCAGGACGTGCAGCACAGGCCGCAGGGCCTTCCGGTAAGATATGGGGCCCGCACGCCGTGGCCCGCATGCTTGTGCGCGTCCGCCGAACGGCGTCCCGCGGTGCCGGTGCGTCCTCCTTCACTCTTCGATCGCTTCATGCAGCAACTGAACATCTACAACACGCTCGCGCGTGAAAAGCAGCCTTTCGTGCCAATCGAACCGGGCAAGGTCCGCATGTATGTGTGCGGCATGACCGTGTACGACTATTGTCACGTCGGCCACGCGCGCGTGATGGTGGTGTTCGACATGGTGCACCGCTGGCTGCGCGCCGCCGGCTATGACGTGACGTACGTGCAGAACATCACGGACATCGACGACAAGATCATCCGCCGGGCGGCCGAGAATGGCGAGACAATTGGCCAGCTGACCACGCGCTTCATCCAGTACATGCACGAGGATGCCGCCGCGCTGGGCATCATCCGCCCCGATCACGAGCCCCGCGCCACCGACTTCGTGCCGCAGATGCTGAACCTGATCGAGAAGCTCGAGGCCAACGGCCTGGCCTACCAGGCGGCCGATGGCGATGTGAACTACTCGGTGCGCAAGTTCCAGGGCTACGGCAAGCTGTCCGGCAAGTCGCTGGAAGACCTGCGCGCCGGTGAGCGCGTGACCGCCAACGACGCCAAGCAGGACCCGCTCGACTTCGTGCTGTGGAAGTCCGCCAAGCCGACCGAGCCGCCCGAGACCAAATGGGACTCGAAGTGGGGCAGCGGCCGGCCGGGCTGGCATATCGAATGCTCGGCCATGAGCTGCACGCTGCTGGGCGAGCATTTCGACATCCACGGCGGCGGCGCCGACCTCCAGTTCCCGCACCACGAGAACGAAATCGCCCAGTCCGAGGGCGCGAGCGGCAAGCCGTTCGTCAATATGTGGATGCATAACGGCTTCGTGCGCGTGAACGACGAAAAGATGTCGAAGTCGCTCGGCAACTTCTTCACGATCCGCGAGGTGCTGAAGGCCTACGACCCGGAAGTCGTGCGCTTCTTCATCCTGCGCGCCCACTACCGCAGCCCGCTGAACTACAGCGACGCCCACCTGGACGACGCCCGCCACGCGCTGACGCGCCTGTACACGGCGCTCAAGGAAACGCAGCCCGGCGGCTGCGCGGTCGATTGGGAGGAGCCGCACGCCAAGCGCTTCGCCGAGGCGATGAACGACGACTTCAACACGCCGATCGCGATGGCGGTGCTGTTTGACCTCGCCAGCGAGGTCAATCGCTCCGGCTCGGCACAGATGGCGCGCCAGCTCAAGTCGCTGGCCGGCACGCTGGGCCTGCTCGAGCGCGATCCGCATACCTTCCTGCAGGGCGGCAAGGTGGCCGATGGCCCCACGGCCGAGCAGATCGAGGAGCGCATCGCTGCGCGCAAGGCCGCCAAGGCCGCGCGCAATTTCGCCGAGGCGGACGGCATTCGTGCCGAACTGCTCGCGGCCGGCGTGGTGCTCGAGGACAAGCCAGGCGGTGCCACCGAGTGGAGGCGTGCTTGAACGCTGCCGCGCGCAAGCCGAAGGTGGCCGGGAAGCCGGCTGCCAAGGTGCCCGGCAAGGTGGCGACCAAGTCGACCAAGGCGGCCGGCAAGGCCGCCAAGCCGGCATTGCCCGAAGCCAAGGCGGTGCCGCTGCCGGTGGAGACGGTCGTCGACGCAGTACGTCCCGCCTATTGGGACGAGGCCTGCGCCGACCTGATGAAGCGCGATCGCATCCTCAAGAAGATGATTCCGACGTATGGCCCCGCGCACCTGATCTCGCGCGGTGATCCATTCGTCACGTTGGCGCGCTCCGTCGTCGGCCAGCAGATCTCGGTGAAGGCCGCGCAGTCGGTCTGGGAGCGCCTGGTCACGATGTGTCCGAAGCTCACGCCGGCCCAGTTCCTGAAGTCCGGCGCCGAGCAGCTCGCTACCTGTGGCCTTTCTCGCCGCAAAGCCGAATACATCATCGATCTGGCTGAACATTTCAAGGCCGGGCGCGTCCATGTGAAAGAGTGGGCAGCGATGGACGACGAGGCGGTGATCGCCGAGTTGATCCAGATCCGCGGCATCGGCCGCTGGACGGCCGAGATGTTCCTGATGTTCAATCTGATGCGGCCGAACGTGCTGCCGCTCGATGATGTCGGATTGATCAACGCGATCTCCGCCAACTACTTTAGTGGCGAACCCGTCACCCGCAGCGAGGCGCGCGAGGTGGCGGCCAACTGGGAACCGTGGCGCACGGTGGCCACGTGGTACATGTGGCGCAGCCTCGACCCCCTACCGGTGACTTACTAGGAACCACGCAGTCCATCAACAGGCAGTGACGGCGTTGATTTTGCGCATAAGTGCTTGAAAATCAACATATCGGGCGGTCGAAACCGGTATTTTTTCCGGTAGAATGCGCCCCTTCACAGACAGGTCCGTGTTTCTATGAAAACCACCTTCCTGGATTTTGAACAGCCGATTGCCGAGCTCGAGGCAAAAATCGAAGAACTGCGCTTTGTGCAGGATGACTCGGCTGTAGATATTTCCGAAGAGATTTCGCGGCTGGCCGGCAAGAGCCAGCAGCTGACCAAAGACATTTACGCCAACCTGACCCCGTGGCAGGTTGCGCAGATCGCCCGCCATCCGCAGCGTCCGTACACGCTGGACTACGTGCGGGAGATCTTCACCGACTTCCATGAACTGCACGGCGACCGCGCTTTCGCGGACGACCTGTCCATCGTCGGCGGCCTGGCCCGCTTCAATGGCCAGGCGTGCATGGTGCTTGGCCACCAGAAGGGCCGTGACACGAAGGAGCGCGCGCTGCGCAACTTCGGCATGTCCAAGCCCGAGGGCTACCGCAAGGCCAAGCGCCTGATGGAGCTGGCGGACAAGTTCGGCCTGCCGATCTTCACCTTCGTCGATACGCCGGGCGCATTCCCGGGCATCGACGCCGAGGAGCGCGGCCAGTCGGAAGCCATCGGTCACAACCTGTTTGTGATGGCCGGCCTGAAGGTGCCCCTGATCGCCACGATCATCGGCGAAGGCGGCTCGGGCGGCGCGCTGGCGATTGCCGTGGGCGACGTGGTGCAGATGCTGCAATTCGCTACCTATGCGGTGATCTCGCCGGAAGGCTGCGCTTCCATCCTCTGGAAGACCGCCGAGAAGGCACCGGAAGCCGCCGAGGCACTGGGCCTGACCGCGCACCGCCTGAAGGCGCTGGGCCTGATCGACAAGATCGTGAGCGAGCCGCTGGGCGGCGCGCATCGCGATCCGAAGAACATGGCGACGATGCTCAAGCGCTCGCTGGCGGAATCGCTGCGCCAGTTCCAGGGCATGAGCGTCAAGGAACTGCAGACACGCCGGCACGAACGGCTGATGGCCTATGGCAAGTTCAAGGAAACCGGCGCCCAGGAATGACGGGCGCGCCGGTGTGGTGCCGTTGACCGCACCCCTGACCGACAAGGTCGCACGGGCTCTCCAGGCCGGTGCGGCCTTTGTTGTTTCTGGCGGCGCGGCGCCGGTCACGGTGGCCGTGGCGCTCTCGGGCGGGCGCGATTCGGTGGCCTTGCTCCATGCCACGCGCGCCGCGGTGGCCCAAGGCACGGCGCTGGCCTCGGCCGTGCGCGTGGTGGCGCTGCACGTCCATCACGGCCTGCTGGCGCCGGCCGACGACTGGGAGCACTTCTGCGCGACGCAGTGCCGCGAGGCGCAGGTGCCGCTGGTCACCGAGCGCGTGACCGTGCAGGCGCTGGCGGGCGAGGGCATCGAGGCCGCCGCGCGCCGGGCCCGCTACGCCGCGCTCGGGCGGATGTGCCGGGCGCACGGCGCCGCGCTGCTGCTGTTCGCCCATCATCGCGACGATCAGGTGGAAACGGTGCTGATGCGGCTGTTCCGCGGCGCTGGCGTGGCTGGTATGGCCGGCATGCCCGCGCGGCGGCCGCTGGACGCGCAGGGCGACGTGCAACTGCTACGGCCCTGGCTCGATGTCTCGCGCGACGAGATCGACGCCTATTGCGCCGCGCACGGGCTGTCGTGGATCGAAGATCCTTCAAATGCCGATACCCGCTTCGTCCGCAATGCCCTGCGCGCACAACTGCCGGCGCTGCGCGAGGCCTTCCCCGCGCTGGTCGAGAACGTGCTCCAGGCCGCCTCGCATTTCGGCCAGGCAGCGGCCATGCTCGACGGGCTCGCGGCCGGTGAGCTGGCCCGTCTCGTCTCGCCGGGGCGCGACGCGGACACCCTTGCTGAACTCGATCTGGCCGGCCTGCGTGCCTTGCCCTCCGGCCACGCCGACGCCGTGCTGCGCCACTGGCTGCGCGACCTCGGCGCGCAACCGCCTTCCACAGCGCGGTTGGCCGCGATGCGGGCACAACTGATCGAGCGTGACGGCGGCGAGCCCGCCATCGCGCATGACGGACTGGTGCTGCGGCGTTTCCGCGACAAGGCGCTGGCCTGCCACGCGGTGCCGGACGCCGCGCCGGCAGCGTTCGAATTCCTCTGGCACGGCGAGGAACGCATCGTGGTGCCGGCATGGCGGGGTGCATTGCGATTCACGCGCGACGACACCTTCGGCGTGCCGGAAGCGGTGCTGCACGGCCCGCTGCGGCTGGCGGCCCGGCGGGGCGGTGAACGGATCGTGCTGCGGCCCGGCGGCCCGGCGCGCGCGCTCAAGCAGGCCTACCAGGAGGCCGCCGTGCCGGCGTGGCGGCGCGCCTGGCTGCCGCTGCTGTGGAGCGGCGCCCAAGTCGTGCTGGCAGCCGGGCTCGGCATGCATCGCCGCTGGCCGGCCGATGCGCCCCATGCGCCACGCTGGCGCGTGGAGTGGGTGGAACTCGACTAGGCTCCCATCGGGAGCAGGGGCAGCGCCCCGCCACAGCCTTGCCTGACGGCCGGCGATCGTGTATTTTCAAGGGCTTTGCACAATCGCTGGCGTCGACAAGAAGATGGCTCTCATCGTTCACAAATACGGCGGCACTTCGATGGGTTCCACGGAACGCATCAAGAATGTCGCCAAGCGCGTGGCCAAGTGGCACCGCGCCGGTCACCGCGTTGTCGTGGTGCCTTCGGCCATGTCGGGTGAAACCAATCGCCTGCTGGGCCTTGCCAAGGAAATTTCCGCGCAGCCTGACCCGCGTGAACTGGACATGCTGGCCTCCACTGGCGAGCAGGCCAGTGTGGCCCTGCTGGCCATCGCGCTGCACGGCGAAGGCATCAACGCGGTCAGCTACACGGGCTGGCAGGTGCCGGTGAAGACCGATTCGGCCTACACCAAGGCGCGGATCGAGTCGATCGACGACGAGCGCATCCTGGGTGACCTGGACGCCGGCCGCGTGGTCGTGATCACGGGCTTCCAGGGCATCGACGACAGCGGCAACGTCACCACGCTGGGCCGTGGTGGCTCCGATACCTCGGCCGTGGCCATCGCCGCCGCCATCGAGGCTGACGAGTGCCTGATCTATACCGACGTGGACGGCGTGTACACGACCGATCCGCGTGTGGTCGAGGACGCCCGCCGCCTGGACCAGATCACCTTCGAGGAAATGCTGGAAATGGCCAGCCTGGGTTCGAAGGTGCTGCAGATCCGCTCGGTGGAGTTCGCCGGCAAGTACCGCGTGAAGACGCGCGTGCTCTCGTCGCTGACCGACCCCCTGATGCCGCTCGAGCAGGAAATGCACTCGGGCACGCTGATTACTTTTGAGGAAGAGTCTGACATGGAAGCAGCCGTCATCTCCGGCATCGCCTTTGCCCGTGACGAAGCCAAGATCACCGTCCTGGGCGTGCCGGACAAGCCGGGCATCGCCTACCAGATCCTGGGCCCGATCGCCGACGCCAATATCGACGTCGACATGATCATCCAGAACCAGTCCGTGGACGGCAAGACCGACTTCACGTTCACGGTGCCGCGCGGCGAGTACCAGCGCGCGCTGACCATCCTGACCGACAGCGTGAAGGGCCATATCGGCGCCGCCAGCGTGTCCGGCGACCCGAAGGTGTCGAAGGTGTCGGTAGTGGGCGTGGGCATGCGCTCGCACGTGGGCATCGCCAGCAAGATGTTCCGCACGCTGTCGGAAGAAGGCATCAACATCCAGATGATCTCCACCTCGGAAATCAAGATCTCGGTGCTGATCGACGAGAAGTACATGGAGCTGGCCGTGCGCGCGCTCCACAAGGTGTTCGAGCTGGATCAGGCGTGATCTGGTGAGTGTTGTGTCTGGCGGGGTAGGTGTCGCGTTTTTTGCGCGATTGGTCATGGAAATGTCATTGACCAGTTGAGACGACCCCGCTAGAATACGCGCTTCGTTGTGCGGCCTCCCTCGCACAACGCAAGTTTGGGAGACGTGGCCGAGAGGTCGAAGGCACTCCCCTGCTAAGGGAGCATCCGGGCCAAAACCTGGATCGAGGGTTCGAATCCCTCCGTCTCCGCCACTACATCGTAATGGCGGCGAACCCCGGAAGATCGCGGTCTTCCGGGGTTTTGTTTTTTCTGGCGCGGGTTTTTCGGACACGACACTGACGAGGCCGATTCCGCCCGACCCGCTCAAGCGAATCGGGGCGGCCATGCAGACGCGCATGAATCTGGCGGCGGCCTGCGGCGAGGTTTGATGCGGTGCGGCATGCTAGGATGGACGCCTCCGTTTTTCGCGCTGCCCCGCCCCCATGAATACGCTCTACGCGACGCTTGGCGTACCGTCCGATGCTACGCTCGACGAGATCAAGCTCGCCTATCGCCGCGCGGCGATGAAGTGGCATCCGGACCGCAACCCCGGTCGCGAAACCGAGGCGCATGCCGCCTTCCAGCAGATTCGCGATGCCTATTCGATCCTGTCCGATGCCGAGCAGCGACAGGTCTACGACGACGTCTTCGAACGCGAAACGCGCCGCTGGGAAGCCGAGCATGCGGCCGAGGAAGCCGAGGCGCGCGAGGTGCAGGAAGCGGCCAGGCGTGCGGCACAGGAGCACTACGAGAAGATGGTCGCCATCGCCATGCGTTTTGCCGACGATGGGCACACCCGCGACGTTCTGTTCGGTGTGCTACTGGGCCGGGATTGCGAGGCGGACCTTGCCGGACGCATTGCCGACAGCGTCTGGGCGCTGCACGAGTCGCGCAAGGCCGCGGACGCAGCCGCCCCGTCACCCGAGGCCGCCCCTGCGGAAGCGGAAAAGCCCGTCAGTGCGTTCGAGACGTTCTGGCAGGGGATGTTCCGGTTCCGCTAGCCGCCCCGCGTCTCACTCGACCTTGATGTTGGCGGTCTTGACGACCTCGCCGTACTTCTTCAGGTCCGCCTGGATCTGCTTGCCAAACGCCTCCGATGAATTGCCGACCGGCACGATGCCCAGCGTGGCGAGCCGTTCGCGCGTCTCAGGCTGGTTGACCACGACGTTCAACTCCTTCGACAGTCGGTCGACGATCTCTTTTGGCGTCTTGGCGGGGGCCAGCAATCCCACCCACGAGTCGTTGACCAGGCCTGTGACGCCGGATTCCTCCAGCGTTGGCACATCCGGCAGCGTCGATACGCGGCTCGCGCCGGAGACTGCAATCGCGGTGGCCTTGCCGGTTTTCACGTATTGCTGCGCGCCGGCCACGGCCGTGTACAGCACCGGCAGCGTACCGCCCACCAGATCCCCCATCGCCTGGCCGCCGCCCTTGTAGGGGATGTGCGTCATCTTCAGGCCGGTGCGAGCCTTGAGCAGCTCGCCGGCCAGGTGCGGCGTGCTGCCGGTGCCGGCACTGCCATATGACAACCCTTCGGGTCGGGTCTGCGAATACGCGACGAGTTCCTTCAGGTTCTTTGCCGGTACGGACGGGTGGGTAATCAGGATCAGCGCCGCATCGCCAATCTTGCCGATGGGCACGAAGTCCTTGACCGGGTCGAACGGCACTTTCGGAAAGACATGCGGATTGATGACGATGGTGCCGTCGAAAGCGAGTAGCAGCGTGTAGCCATCTGGCGCCGACTGGGCCGCCATCGCGCTGCCGATATTTCCCGAGGCACCGGGCTTGTTGTCGACCACGATCTGCTGGCCAAGGCGCTGGCCCAGCCTGTCCGCAATGACGCGCGCGCTGGTATCCGACACGCCGCCCGGCGCGAACGGCACGATCAGCCGGATCGGGCGCGACGGGTACTCTTGCGCGAAGGCGCTGGTGCCAGATAGGGCAGGCGTGGCGACGGCAATGGCGCATAGCGCCTTGACGAGGGTACGGCGGTGCATAGGGTCTCCTCCTGATGCAACAGTGAGTTCGGCGGTATTCGCCTGTTATCTGCAATCTGGTGCTGCGGAACCACGGGTACGGCTTCTGTGCGATCAGACGACGATGGGCGTGGTGGCGCCATCGATCGACAGGATCGCCCCCGAGATGTAGGACGCGCGCGCCGACGCGAGAAACAGCACGGCATCGGCGATCTCTTCGGGCGCGGCAAGCCGCCCGAGCCCGGTGCGTTCGTTGGCCTTGCCGAGGGCCTCGTCGACGGTTGTGCCAGCCAGCTTCGCTTCGGCTTCCAGGCCCTGTTGAAGCCGCTCGGTGCGGGTGGCTGACGGGTTGAGGGCGTTCACCCGCACCCCGGACCGGCCATACGCGCTGGCCAGCCCTGCCGTGGCCAGCATCAGGGCGGCATTGGCGGCGCCGCCAGGCAAATGGGTCGGGCTCGCCACCTTGCCGCCCATGCCGACGACATTGACGATGGCGCCGTGGCCGGCCTGGGCCATCCGCTTGATGACCGGGTCGATGACGTGCATGTAGCTGAAGTACTTCGCGTCCATCGCATCGCGCCACGACTGGGGCGTCAGCTCCGCAGGCGGGGTGCGGCGCGCACCCCCGGCGGACGTGACCAGGATGTCGATCCCGCCCAGTGCGGCGGCTGCGGCGTCGACGGCGTGCGCGGCCTGCGCCGCGTCACTGAGGTCGGCCGCAACCGTGAAGGGATCGGCGCCCGGCGCATCGGCCACCAGTGCGGTCCGTGCGGCGGCGAGATTGGCCTCGCTGCGTCCGATGATCGCGACCTTGGCACCTTCACGCAGGAACGCTTGAGCGCAAGCGAGCCCAATGCCGCGGCTGCCGCCGGTGATCAGTACGCGCTTTTCGGTCAGTTCAAGATTCATGGGGTTTTCCTATTCGGGCTGGATGCCACCGCGTTTGGCCACGTCGGCCCATTTCCGCGTTTCCTTGTCGAGGAAGGCGCGAAACTCCGTCGGTGGGGTCAGGACGATGGTAGCCCCTTGGTCTTTCATCTGCTTGGCGAGTGCTGGGTCCTGCGTGACCTGCTGCAGGTCGTGATGGATCTGTTCCACGATGGCCGGAGACATGCCCGCCGGCCCGAACAGGCCATACCAGTTCAGCGATTCCACGCCATCGAGTCCGGCCTCCTTGAACGTCATCGCATCGGGGAAGAGGGACATGCGCTGATCCGCCGCCACGCCGATCACGCGCAGATTGCCGCTTTGCACGTGGGGCAATGCCGTCAGCACGCTGGTGAATCCGGCGCCGACATGGCCGCCGATGACATCGACCATGATCTGTGCGCCGCCCTTGTAGGACACCGGAATGGTCTTGAGATTGCCCGCCTGGCGCAGCAGCTCGCCGGTCAGTCGCGTCTGGCCTTCCGAATAACCGATGCCGAGCGGCTGGCTACGGGCGGCACTGACGAGGTCGGTCAGCGATTTCGCAGGGTTGGACTTCGATACCACCAGCACCATCGGCGAGATGGCGAGGCGTGTGATGGGGGAGAAGCCACGCACCGTGTCGTAGGGCAGGCTTTTCATCAGCACGGGATTGATCGCGTGCGAGCCCACCACCATCAGCAGCGTGTAGCCGTCCGGGGCGGACTTGTGAACGTGACTGGAGCCGATCACGCCGTTGGCGCCGGGCCGGTTGTCCACCACCACCGACTGCCCCCAACGCTCGGACAGCTTCTGCGCGACCAGGCGGCTGACGATATCGGTGCCGCCACCGGGCGCATAGGGCACGACCAGCGTGACGGTCTTTTCCGGCCACTTCGCGGCGGCGTGGCCAGAAGCCAGCGCGGCGGTACAGGCCATGGCGCCCAGCACGCCTCGAATCCAGCGAATGTTCTTCATCAGGTGTCTCCTTCCTATATGGGTCTTGTCTGACCGGATGCTCGGCGGCATCCGTGTCGGCCTTACGTGCCGCTTTTACCGCGTTGGTTCTGCTGGCGCCGCAGCCATGCGATGGAGCGGCCGCCAAGGGGCCGATCCAGCAGCGATTCGGCGAATGTCACCGCATCGAGCAGTCCGTCGAGCGAAATCCCGGTACGCAGGCCGCACTGCTCGGCCATCAGCACCAGGTCTTCGGTGGCCAGGTTGCCTGCCGCGCCGGGGGCAAACGGACAGCCGCCGATGCCGCCCACGCTGGCGTCGAAGCGGCGCACGCCAGCCTCCAGCGCGGCCCATGCGTTGGCGACGCCCAGGCCGCGCGTGTCATGCAGATGCACGGCCAGCGTGCCGGGGTCGAGTGCTTGTGCCAACGTAGCCATGCGCGATTTGACGGCGGCGGGCGCTGCAGCGCCGATGGTGTCGGCGATGACGATCTCTTCCGCGCCGGCGTCCCGCATGCGGCAGGCCAGACGCAACACCGTATCGAGATCGACCGGGCCTTCGAACGGGCAGTCGAACGCGACCGCCACATAGGCACGCGTGCGCAGGCCGAGTTCGCGCGCCCGCACCAGTGTCTGTTCGCTGACATCGGTGGCCGCGTCCAGCCCCATATTGATGTTGCGCTGGTTCATCGTCTCGGTGGCGGAGAGCACCACCGCGATCTCGGTAGCGCCGGCGCCATGCGCGCGTTCCAGGCCCTTGAGATTCGGCACCAGCGTGGAGAGCCGCAGGTCTGGGCACTGCGCCGCAGCGCGCTGGACCACGTCCGCCGCGTCGGCCATCTGCGGCACGGCCTTCGGTGAGACGAAGCTGGTGGCTTCGACGCTCCGTACGCCGGCACGCGCCAGCAGGCGGATCAGTTCTACCTTGGCATCGGTGGAGATGGCGACGGCCTGGTTCTGCAGCCCGTCGCGCGGTGCGACGTCAGTGATGACGATGTCCGGCGTGGCGTGGCGCTGTGCGTCGCTCATGCCACGGCTCCGGCTTCGCGCAGCCGCGCAATCTGTGCGTCGTCATAGCCCAGCGTGTCGCGCAGCACCGTGGCCGTATGCTCGCCCAGCGCGGGCGGACAGGTATAGGCGGCCGTGGTCACCCCGGAAAGCTTCACCGGATTGCCGGGCATCCGCACGGTCTCGCCGGTCTTCAGGGGCACCTCGACAATCATGTCGCGCGCCTCCACCTGCGGCTCGCGCAACGCATGCGCGAAATCGTTGACGGGCCCACACGGAATGCGCGCCTGCCGCAAACGGGCCAGCCAGTAGGCCGACGACTCGGCGCGCAGTTCGTTGGTGATGATGGCGTCGATCCGCGCCTTGTCGGCATAGCGGCCCGGCTGCTTCAGGTACTCGGGCGCGCGCAGTTCGGGATGATCGATCACGCTCAGGAAGCGTTCGAAGAACGCGTCGCCGATGCAGGCAATGATGATGTGGCCGTCGCTGGTCGGATAGGTGTTGTACGGCACGTGCACGAAATGGCTGTTGCCGATACGTTCGGGCACCAGGCCGGACATCAGGTGCATCGTCGCCATGTAGTTCAGCAGCGAGATCTGGGCGTCCAGCATCGAGATGTCCACGTGCTGGCCCACCCCGGTCTGCTCGCGCGCCGCCAGCGCCGCCAGCACGCCGATGGCGCCGAATACCCCGCCGCCCAGATCCCCAACGGGGATGCCGCTGCGTACCGGCGGGCCATCCGACATGCCGGTGATGGACATGCCGCCACCCATGGCCTGCACCACCTGGTCGAACGCGGGCTGCTGCCGGTCCGGCCCGGTCTGGCCGAAGCCGGTGACGGAGCAGGTGATGATGCGCGGGTTGACCTTGGAGAGCGATGCGTAATCGATACCCAGCCGCTCCGTCACGCCAGCGCTGAAATTGTCGAAGACAACGTCGGCATTGCGCACGAGATCCAGAAACACCGCCCGGCCTGCCTCGGACTTCAGGTCCACGCACACGCTTTCCTTGTTGCGGTTCAGCGTGAGGAAGTACGCACCCATCCCGTCGCGGGCGTAGTCCTCGCTCTCCGCCAGCAATTTGCGCGTGCCCTCTCCGGTGCCGGGGGGCTCCACCTTGATCGTGCGGGCACCCAGGTCGGCCAGCAGCATGGTGCCGTACGGGCCCGAGAGCATATGGGTCAGGTCAAGTACGGTGATGTGTCCTAGCGCCTGCATGGCTTCCTCCGTGTTCGTATGGAGGGTTCAGTGCAATCGGTGTGCCAGTGCCTGAGGAGTTCGCTAAGTAACTGATTCATAACGGAATGGGAGAGGAAGGATGACGTTCCGCATGTTTCATGAAACACTGTTGAGACATTTCATGAAACGGCCGTGAAACGCTCGTGCGATGGTCACGAGAGGCGCCGCAGCGCCCGGAGGCGGCCGACGAGGAGACCCATGCGCAACACTTCCCCTGAGCGCGGCAGCCTGCCGCGGCTTTGTTTTATCAGTTACAAGCACCTCAGCCGCTTCGCCATGACGGTGCTGGACGAGTTCGCCGACCGCGCCACGATAGAGGTGGTCAATGGTTCGTTCGAGGCCGCACTGGACGCCGCGCACGAGCGCCTGCGCGAGGGGGCGGCTGACGTCTTCGTCAGCGCCGGGGCGAACGCCACGATCCTGCGCAACGCGCTCGATGCACCCGTCGCCACCATCAAGCTCAGTGGCTTCGACATCCTGGTGGCGCTCCTGCAGGCACGGCATATTTCGAACCGGGTAGGCGTGGTGATGTACGGCGAGTGCATTCCCGAACTGGATGCGGTCCGCGAGTTGCTCAATATCGAGGTGGCGCAGTACGCGTACCGCACCCCTGACGAGGCACGGCAGTGCTTCGAGCGGCTCGTGCGTGACGGCTATGAGGTGGTGGTGGGTTCCAGCATCGTCATGGAGCTGGCGGAGCAGTACGGCATCCAGGGGCGCCTGGCCTACTCGATCAATGCGGTGCGCCAGGGGATTGAGGACGCCATCGAACTGGCGCGCGTGGCCCGCCTGGAAGCGGGGCGCTATGACCAGCTCAACGGCGTGCTGCACAACCTGCAGGAGGCCGTGCTGGCCGTCGACCGCGACAATCGCGTGATTGCCGTCAACCCGCCGATGGAAATGCTGCTGGGCCGCGTCAAGGCGAGAATGATCGGCCAGCATCTGGAGGACATCGAGCCGGCGCTGTCGCTGCAATCCACGCTGGCCAGCGGCATGCAGGAGCGGGGCAGCGTGTTTCGCTTCGCGCAGCGCGACTGGATCGCCAATCGCACCCCGATCCGCGAGCATGGCGACACGGTGGGCGCGGCCATTACGCTCTATGACGCGCGCAATATCCAGGATGCGGATGCCAGCCTGCGCAGCCAGCAGCGCCGGCATCCGCGCAATGCGCGCAACCGCTTCGACAACCTGATCGGCGCCAGCCCGGCCTTCGAACGCGCCTGCGCGACGGCGCGGCGCTATGCCAGGACGGATCTCACGGTGCTGCTATCTGGCGAGAGCGGGGTGGGCAAGGAGCAGTTTGCGCAAGCGATTCATAACGAGAGCAAGCGCGCCGCCAAGCCGTTCGTCGCCATCAACTGCGCGGCCTTCCCGGAGGCGCTGCTGGAAAGCGAGCTGTTCGGCTACGACGAGGGCGCCTTCACCGGATCGCGCCGTGGGGGCAAGCGCGGGCTGTTCGAATCGGCCCATACCGGCACGCTGTTTCTCGACGAGATTGGCGATATGCCCGTCTCGCTGCAGACGCGGCTGCTGCGCGTGCTGCAGGAGCGCGAGATCCTGCGTCTGGGCGGTGCCATACCGATTCCGGTCGACGTGCGGATTATCGCGGCGACGCATCAGCCGCTGCCGCAGTTGATCGCCTCCAGGCAGTTCCGTCAGGATCTCTACTACCGTATCAACACGCTGCAACTGGCGTTGCCACCGCTGCGCGAGCGCAGCGAGGACATCGCCTTGCTCGCCACATTCCTGCTGCGGCGCTCGCTGGACCGGCTGGACTCGCGCCTCGACGCACCGGCCCTGGTCGCGCGCTTGCTGCCAAGGCTGCAGGCGCACGCCTGGCCGGGCAATATCCGTGAGCTGGAGAATATCTGCGAGCGGATGGCGGTGTTCTTCTCGCAATGGGAGGATCTGGAGCACATTGCGTTCGACGAACTGCATCACGATTGCCCGGAACTGTTCGGGGCGGTCAGCGTCATGGCGCCACCACCCGAGCTTGCGCCGTCATCATCGACCGCGCCCCGTGCACGCGTGCTGGAAGTGCTGGCCGAGTGTGGCGGCAATCGTCAGCAGGCGGCGCAACGGCTGGGCGTGAGCCGCGCGACGTTGTGGCGTTGGGAGAAGGCGGCCACGGCACAGGTTGGATAGGCTCGCTCCGCGCGACGCGATCGATCCAGTGCTGGAGTTTCTCGCGCACATCTGCCAAGATTGCGCCCCCTCTAAGATCACCGGCGAACTCGCGCAGTCTCATGGCCTCAAGCAAAGCTCACCACGCCACCGGATGGGCGGCGGCCGTCATCGCTGCAGTGGTCATCGCGAAGACCGGCAGCGAAGGGTGGGGCTGGGCCAGCATAGCGGGGTTTGTGGCGGCGATGCTGGGCAGCACCGCGCCAGACTGGATGGAAGTGGCATGGTGGTCGAGGTCGCGTCGGCTGTGGATTACCCATCGCACCTGGACGCATTGGGGCATCGCGTGGATTGGCCTCCTGCTATGGGCCTACCACGCGCTGGGCACCCATCCGTTGGCCGCACCCGCATTCGGCTTTGCCTGCGGGGGCGTCATGCACTTGCTGGCCGACTGGCCGAACCCGCTGGGCGTACCGTGGATCGCGGGGCGCCATTCGCTGAACTGGTGGAAGAGCGGGCGGTGCGACCTTCTCATCGTCGCGGCTTCATGGCTGATCGCCCTCGCGGTATCCCGCGAGTTCTGGCTGCATGGCGGCCATCCCCTCGCAATCGTCCGGCATCTGCGGACGCACTTCTGACACGCCGGGACGGTGATCCGGCGCCGCTAGCATCGCCGGAAGATCGCGGTCTTCCTATTCCCTCGGCTGGAAATAAAGATTGATGTGGGCGGGCGCCACGCCGTTCTCGTCGCGCGGCAGCGGGTTGGAGCGTGCCACGGCGCGCAGCACGGCGTTGTCCCAGCCGGTGTGTCCGCTCGAGCGGGCCAGCCGGGCCTCCAGCACGGTGCCGTCCGGTGCCAGATGCACTGCGACCACGGCGGTGGGATTGTCGGGCAGGTCTCCATCGAAGAGGATGTTGGGCGTGACCCGGCGTCGCACCTTGTCCGCATAGCCCGGCGACGTGGTGCCGCCTGTGCCGGCACCGTCGCCGGGGCGGCTGCCTGCACCGCTTGCACTGGCTGTGGCGGCTGCGGTGGCCGCAGCGGCCTGACGCTCGGCGTCGCGGAGGTTTTGCTCACGCTGCTGCGCTTGCGCGGCGGCTTCGAAAGCCTTCGCGGCTTCGGTTGCCCTCGTGGCTTCAAGTGCCTTGGCTGCCGCACGGCGTTTCTCGGCCTGCAAGGCAATGTCGGGCCTGTCTTCCGATTTCAGCTCGGGTTCCAGCTTCCGTTCCAGCTTCCGTTCCGGCTGCGGGACCACGGGCTTCGTCTCGACCACGGTCTGCGGCGGATTTTCGGGGATCGCGTCCCACAACTCGGCTTCCACGCCGACCGGGGTCCGGCTCTGCCAATGGACCGCGTAATAGAGCCACAAGCCCAGCAGCACGTGGATAAACAGGGCCAGCAGGAAACTCGGCAGGGTTCCCCGTTCCAGTGGCTTTCGACCTGACATGGCATCTCCGCGATTCATGCCCTTGATCTGACCATAGTCCCGCCGTCGGGCGATTTCAACCTGCCCCGGAGGCGCCTTTCCACTGGCGCTGGATGCGCGCGGCGTCGTCCGCGTCGGACGTGGCAACGTCCAGCCAGCCGGGAATGTGCCGGTCGGGGAGGCGCTTCGGTTCGGCCATGAGCAGATGAGCGATTTCGGATAGGATGCTGCGCGGCGCTGCGCTATTGTCGCGAGCGGCCATGTTGACCCCCGCACACTATTTGATTGATCGCCCCCGCGCACGGCAGTTGCGTCTCCGCAACGCCATCGCCCCCAACCGATGACGAAACTTCTCAAGGAGGACGGCGCGATTGCGCTGGCAGACAGCATCCCCGACGCTGTTTTCCTGGTCGACCAGACCGGGCAGATCCGCTACGCCAACACGGTGTGCGAGGAGATCCTCGGCTACCGGCAGTCCGATCTGGTCGGCCAGCTGGTGCTCGAACTGGTGGTGCCGGCGGACCGGGAGAAGACGCTGCGCGAGGCCGGCCGGGTCCTGGCTGGCAACAAGCGCGTGGGCTTCGAGAATCGCTACCGGCACCGAAACGGTGCGGACGTCCATCTGTCCTGGTCGGCCCAATGGCACGCGGCGCACGAGCTGCGCATCGGCGTGGCCCGGGACGTGACCGCGCAGCGGCAGACGCCGGCCATCCCTCCCCATCCCCCCGACCATGCCAGTCGGCTCGACGCGCTCGCCCCCCACGAACGCAGGGTGCTGAACCTGCTGCTGACCGAAGCCGGCGAGAAGCAGATCGCCGAACAGCTCGGGCTGGCGGTCTCCACCACGCACTCCTACATCACCGGCATCTATCGCAAATTCGGCGTGCGCGGCCGGGCGGGGCTGATGAGCCTGTGGCTGCGGCACCTGCTGCACGACTGACGCCCCGGCAAAAAAACGCCGGCCCGAGGGCCGGCGCAGAGTGATGCCCGGATGTTGCGCGATGTCAGGACGCGCGGCGGCACGTGCCCTGGAGGATGCTGCCGAGCGACAGGTTGAGCCACGCCAGCGAGTCGGTGCCCGTTTTCAGGAAGACATGGGCGAAGGTGGGCGGATCGGCGGCCGGGTCGCCCGGCTCGGCATCCAGGTCGCCATCGGCGGCGATTGCCACACCGTTCAGCGTGACGTCATCCTGGAACCTGTTCAGCATCAGCGGCAGCGTGAGCGCCCTGCTGGCGACGGTGAGCTTGCCACCGGCGACGGTCAGCGTCTCCCGCGCCATTGTGCCGTCAAGCACTGCCGTCGCGCCGTCCACAACGCGGTTGGCGTAAGAGCAGGCCCACGTGCCGTCAAGCTCCCCGGCCACCAGCGCGCGGGCGGGCTGGATGGTCCAGGTGCCGGTGGCGACCGCTCCCGCCTCGGCGTAGTTCATGTCAAAGCGCATGCCGCCGTTCGGGTTGACGAACAGCCGGCCACGGAAGTAGCCGCCGCCGTTCATCACCAGGTCGAATGCACCCGGAAAGCGCGTCTGGTCGGCCAGGGTCAGCTTGCCCAGTTGCGGGGTGGCGCAGGTGACGAGATCCGCGCTGTTGCAAAGCTGCACGTTGCCGTCGGTGTCGAAGCGCATGCCGGCCGGCGTGCTCGCGGGGCCCGCTAGCGGCTTGCCGGTGGCCTGGTCGTAGATGGCGAAGTTCATCAGCACGTTGTAGGTGCCGGCCAGGCTGCTCAGCGCCGGCGGGTCGATGGTGACCGCGCTCGCGGCGATATCGCCGGCCAGCAGGCCCGTGCTGGTGCCCAGCAGGTTCGGCAGGCCGGTGATCTCGCCAACCAGGCCGTCGGCCCCCTGGTGGAAGCTCAGGCCGATGCCCGCCAGCTTGGCGGTCAGGTTGGCCGGGGGCGGGTCCGCGCTATCGGCCACGAGGCCGCTCACGGTGAAATTGCCTTCCGTGTTCGTGTAGTTGCCGATGACCGTGCCGCGCAGGCCGAAGGCCGAATCGATAAAGCTGAGGGTGAGCTTGCCGCGCGACGGGGCGTCCACGGTGAGGGCGATGGTGTCGCCGAAGGACAGCGTGCCCGAGTACTTGACCGGTACTGGCGCCGGCGGCTCGGCGGGAGCCGCCGGCGTCTCTGTTTGCACGGGCGCCTGCCCGTCGCTGCCCCCGCAGCCGGCCAGGGCAGCCCCCACGACCAGCGCGCCCATCAGATATTTCCACTTCAGCATGACTAACCCCTTCTTCCCATTGTTCGTTTGTCTTGTCGACGCCAGACGTAGCTGGCGGCGGGAGCAAACGGTAACAAGGATCCGGGGCGCCTCACCATCCTGCTAATCAGAGGGGCGCTGGTCGAAGGTCGCTGGCTGGGCCGGTTATTCCGCCTCGATCCCGGCCTGCTTCACGACCTTGCCCCACTTCGTCAGGTCGGACTGGATCACCGCTGCGTAGGCCTGCGGCGTGCCGCCCTGCACCTCGATACCCGCCGCTTCCAGCTTGGCGCGCACCTCGGGCAGCTTCAGCGCCGCGTTGATCTCGGTGTTGAGCTTGGCGACGATCTCCTTCGGCGTGCCGGCCGGGGCCAGGAAGCCGCCGTTGGTGTTGGCGTCGTAGCCCTTGAGCCCCTGTTCCTCGGCCGTCGGCACATTGGGCAGGGTCTTGGAGCGATTCCGGGTGGAGACCGCCACGGCGCGCACGTTGCCCGCCTTCACCTGCTCCTGGATGGCGCTGATGGTGTCGATATAGAGCGCCGTGCGGCCGGCCACCAGATCGGGGTGGGCGGCGGACGAGCCCTTGTAGGGCACCAGCAGCACCGGCGCGCCGCTGACCATGCGGAACATCTCGGCGGCCATCTCCTGCGCGCTGCCACGGCCGGACGTGGCCACCTTGGCTTCGCCCGGGTTGGCCTTCATCCACGTCACCAGTTCAGGCATGGTCTTGACCGGCAGCTTCGGGTAGATCGCGAACACCAGCGGAATCTCGTGGGTGTAGACGATGGGCTCGAAGCTCTTCTGCGGGTCCCAGCCGAGGTTCTTGAACAGGAACTTGTTGATGTTGTGGCTGCCGCCCACGATGCCGATGGTGTAGCCGTCCGGCTTGGCGTTGGCCAGCACCGCCGTGCCGAGGTTGTTGGAGGCGCCCGGGCGGTTCTCGACGATGAACGGCTGGCCGAACTTGACCGAGAGCTTCTCGCCCACGACCCGCGCGATCAGGTCGATGCCGCCGCCGGCCGGGGCCGGGACGATGATGGTGACCGGGCGGCTCGGGTAGTTGGGCTGCGCCGAGGCCATCCCCGGCGCCACGATCAGCGTGGTGGACAGCGCAGCGGACAGGCCAAGGGTCTTGATGAAAGGGGTGAATTGCATCGTTGTCTCCGTTCGATTTCTGGTCAACTCTTGTTAACTCTGTGATGTCAGCCGCGCCCGACGAAGGGCATCGCGCTGGCCATGACGGTCATGGTCAGGACGTTGGCCTCAAGCGGCAGCGAGGCCATGTGGCGCACGGCATTGGCGACGTGGGTGGCATCCATCATCGGCTCCGGCGCGGTGGTGCCGTTGGCCTGCAGCACGCCGCGCGTCATGCGTTCGGACAGTTCGGTCAGGGCGTTGCCGATGTCGATCTGGCTGGCCACGATGTGGTAGGCGCGGCCGTCCAGCGCCAGCGCCTTTGTCAGCCCGGTGACGGCATGCTTGCTGGCCGTGTACGGCGCCGTGAACGGGCGCGGCGTGTGCGCGGAGATCGAGCCATTGTTGATGATGCGCCCGCCCTGCGGGGACTGCCGGCGCATCAGGCCGAAGGCGGCCCGCGCGCACAGGAAGACGCCCGTGACGTTGGTGTTGATCACGTTGAACCACTTGTCCAGCGGCAGCTCGTCCATCGGCACGGCCGGGGCGTTGACGCCGGCGTTGTTGAACAGCAGGTCCAGCCGGCCGAACTCGCGCTCGATGGTGTCGAACAGGGCCTGCACGCTTGCCGGGTCGGTCACGTCGGTGGGCGCGGCCATGGCGGGCTGGCCGCGTTCGGCGGCCTCGGCGGCCAGCGCCTGCAGCGGCTCGGCACGCCGGCCGGCCAGCACGACGGTCCAGCCGTCATTGAGCAGGGCGATGGCCGTCAGGCGGCCTACGCCGCTGCCGGCGCCGGTGACGAGGGCGATCTTGCGGGGTGCGTTCAAGGGGGTCTCCTATATATATATATGGTGGCGGATGGCCTTCAGCGGGCGACGGTCAGCGCTAGCTCGCCGATGCCTGCCACGCTGGCCTGGATGACATCGCCGGGCTGCAAGGGCCCGACGCCGACCGGCGTACCGGTGAAGATCAGGTCGCCCGGCATCAGCGCCACGGATCGGGACAGCATCGCCACCAGTTCCGGCACCGACCAGAGCAGGCCGGAGAGGTCCGCGCGCTGCCGCTCGACACCGTTCACGGCGAGCTGGATCGTCCCTTCGCGCGGATGGCCGCAAGTCGCTGCGGGCACGAGGGCGCTGCACGGCGCCGAGTGGTCGAAGGCCTTGGCGGGCTCCCAGGGGCCGCCGACGCGCTTGGCTTGCTGCTGCAAGTCGCGCCGGGTCAGGTCCAGCCCGACGGCATAGCCCCAGATGTGCTGCGCCTCGGCCTGCGCCGGGTCGATGTCACGCCCGCCCCGGCCGATGGCCACGACCAGTTCCACCTCGTGGCAGAACTCGGTCGTCTCCGGCGGATAAGGCAGCTCGCCCCGGGCCGGCCCCACGGCGGTCGCCGGCTTCATGAACCAGGCGGGCATCTCGGTGGGCGCCGGCTCGGCCGGGTCCCATCGATAGTTGCGGCCGATGCAGAAGACCCGGGCGATGGGAAACCGCGCCGTGTCACCCGAGACAGGCAGCGAGACCGGCGGGGCAGGTGGGAAGACGAAATCCATCGTGATCGCTCAGGTGGTCAGGCTCATGGCGGGACGCTCGCCCGCCAGGCCTTGCGCCACGCTGTCCAGCACCATCTGCACCATGGCGCCGCGCGTCTCCCAGGTGGCGCTGGCGCGGTGGGCCTGCAGCGTGGTGCGGTCCGACTGGCGCAGCGCCAGCGGCACGCGCGGTTCGTCGACGAACACATCGAGGCCCGCGCCCGCGATACGCCCGGCGGCGATGGCATCGGCCAGATCCGTTTCATTGACCAGCCGGCCGCGCGCCACGTTGATGAGGTAGCCCTGCGGGCCGAGCGCTTCCAGCACGGCGGCATTGATGATGCCCTCGGCCTTGTCGGCGGCGGCGCACAGCACCAGCGCATCGCTCTCGCGGGCCAGATCCAGCAGGTCCGCCACGAAGGTGTGCGGCACGTCGTCCATCGCGCGCAGGTCGGTGTAGCGGATGGGGCAGCCGAAGGCCGCCGCCCGCGTGGCCACGGCGCGGCCGACGCGGCCCATGCCGACGATGCCCACGCGCATGCCGCTGAAGCGGCGCGCCAGCGGGATGGCGCTGGGCTGCGGATGCAGTTCCCACTGGCCGTCCCGCACGAAGCGGTCGCCCGCGCAGATATTGCGGCAGGCGGCAATCAGCAGGCCGATGGCCAGATCGGCCACGTCTTCGGTCAGCGCGCCCAGCGTGGCGGTCACCGCAAGACCGCGTTCGCGGCAGTAGGCCAGGTCCACCGCATCGGTGCCCACGCCATTGATGGCGACCACCTTCAGGGCCGGCAACTGCTCCAGCATCGCCCGCGAAATCCCGGTGTGCCCGCCGGTGATCACCGCCTGGATGGATGCGGCGTGCTCGCGCAGCCAGCCCGCCTGGTCGGCAATCTCGAAGTACTTGTGCACCACGTAGCGGCTGGCCAGTTCGTCATTGGCCGCCGGGATCAGGATCGGGTTCAGCTGGAGGATTTGCGGCTTCATGTGCGTGAGGCTTTGGGTGTTGATGATGGATGCATGGTATGTAATAGTTGATTCACGAGGCAAGATTGATATATAAAATCAATATAAATTCGCACGGGAAGCGTCAACATGGGAACCTGGATATCGATGGATGAGGCGTGCAGCCGACTTGGCGTGCGGCCGCAAACGCTCTATGCCTATGTCAGCCGGGGCAAGCTGGAGGTCATGTCCGATCCCGCCGACACACGGCGCAGCCTCTATCGGGCCGAGGATGTGGCCGGCCTCGCCAGGCGCAAGCAGGCCGGGCGCAAGCACGAGACGCTGGCCACCAACACGCTGTTCGGCGCGGAGCCGAGCATCCCCACCGCGCTCTCGACCTTCGTGCGCGAGCGGCTGTACTACCGGGGGCAGGACGCCGTGACGCTGGCCGGATCCGCCACGCTGGAAGAGGTGGCGCACCTGCTGTGGGACGCCGAGCAGGTCGTCGACTTCTCATCGATGGCCGGCGTCGCCGAGCCCGGGCGCGTGGCGGCCTTCCATACGCTGGCCACGCTGGCGGCCACGGGCCATTCCACGCATGGGCGCATGACGCGGGTGTTGCATCTGGAAGCGCAGGAGTTGGTGGGCCAGCTGGCCAATGCCTTCGGCGCGCAGGCGGGGCAGCAGCCCTTGCACCTCCGCTTTGCGCAGGGGTGGCAGCAATCGCCGAAGGTGGCGGATCTGCTGCGGACCGCGATGGTGCTGCTGGTGGACCATGAGCTGACCAGCTCGGCCTTCGCCACGCGTATCGCGGCATCCACGGGCGCCTCGCTGCCGGCCTGCCTGCTGGCCGGGCTGACCACGCTGTCCGGGCCGTTGCACGGCGATGCGTCCGGCCGCGTCAAGGCGCTGTTCAATGAGGTGGAGCGGCTGGGCGAGGATCAGGTGATTGCCCACTACCTGTCCACCGGGTTGCCGCTGGCCGGGTTCGGCCATCATCTCTATCCCGATGGCGATCCGCGCGCGATGGCGCTGCTGGCCCTGTTCGATCCGCCCGACGTGATCACGCGCTTTATCGAGAAAGCCACCCGGCTGACCGGCCTGCAGCCCAATATCGACGTGGCGCTGGCGGCGCTGTCCATCCACTACCGCCTGCCGGACGACGCCGCGTTCGCCATGTTCGCCACGGCGCGCAGCATCGGCCTGCTGGCACACAGTCTGGAGCAGCTGGGGGTGGGGCAGGTGATCCGCCCGCGCGGGCGCTACATCGGGATCATGCCGTAGCGGGCGGGAAGGTTATCGCTTCGGGTACACCACCTGCCAGTCTTGCTTCATGCTGATGACGGTCCAGTTGCGCGCCTGCGCGGCGTCCAGCGCCTTGTCCAGCTTGCCGATCTTTGACGCGCGGTCGTAGGCGAATTCCCGCTCGGCATCGTCGTGATGGACGAGCACGGCCAGGCGCGGGCCGTCGCCAGTGGTGGTGTATTCCAGCATGTGGAAGTCGCCATCCGAGTTGCCCACGGCCAGGATCGGCCGGCGGCCAATATGGCGATAGATGCCAACCGGCTTGCCCGGGCCATCGTTGATGAACTCGATCTTCGGGTCACGCACCAGCGCCGGCTTGCCGTTCAACGTGCCATAGTGCACCGCCTGCGATGAGCCCACCACCTGCTCGGGCGGAATCCCGTACGCCTGCTCCACCCACGGCCGCATGAACTCGATGGTCCCGCCGGACACGATATAGGTCTTGAACCCGTTCGCGCGCAGGTAGGACAGCAGTTCCAGCTGCGGCTGGTAGACCAGATCGGTGTAGGGCCGGTTGAACTTCGGATGGCGCGCGCTGGCGATCCACGCGCGGATGGTCTTGTCGTAGTCATCCACATTCATGCCGCTGTTGGCGACGGCAATCAACTGCAACAACTGCTTCTCGTTGGCGATCACCTTGGCCATGTCGTTGGCCATCAGGGCCTTGAAGGCGGGGTTGTTGCGCCATTCCGGATGCTGCGGCGCGGCGGCCTTGACCTGATCGAGCAGGAAGAAGAACTGGAAGTAGAGCGGCTGCTCGCTCCACAGCGTGCCGTCATTGTCGAAGGCCGCCACGCGCTGCTCGGTCGGCACGAAGTTAGGCGAGCCCTGGCGGGTCACGTCGGTGACGAATTTGACGATGGCTTGCTTCGCGGGGCCGTCGCGCCAGGAGGGCAGGGCGTCCGTCTGCTGGGCGGAGGGGGTCGCCGAGTTGGCGGCCGGGTCCGCGGGCGCGGTCGAGCATCCGCTCAGTCCCACTCCGGACGCCGCCAGCGCGAGCAGCATGGCGGCGGTGGCGGCGACACGTGGCAGATCGGCTTGGCACCAGCGCGAAGGGAAGCGCATCGAGGTCTCCTGTGATGGATTGGATACATCCCAATATAGGCGGCGCGAGGGCGGGTGTGTAGTTTTTGCCGGTTGGCGGGCGCCACCGGGCCCGTCCCGCCCGGCTGGGCCGTGCGCCGCCGCCGGGTATGAAATTCGCTTCTCTTGATTCCGCTATGTCATGACCGGAGACGCGAAATGACCAAACCAGAGGATGGAAAGCCCGCCGGCAAGCCCACTGAACACGGCGATGCGCACAGTGTCCACCGCCGCAGCGACGGCGGCGTCTGGCCCGATGGCACGCCGCGCGACCCCGCCTCGGGGCCGCCGCACTATGGCGAAGACAACCGCGACCTGAAAAAGCCGCGCGACCACGGCAGCGACTGGGCCACGTCCGACCTCGTGAAGAACGTGCCGGGCAAGGGGCCGGCGCCGGTGGGACACGACCAGCCGAAGAAGTAAATCGACAAACCTGGGGCAGCGATGCGCTGGAGACCTATCTCCCTCCATCAAGCCTATGGCCTGATGCGCGACAGCGTGACCGCGTGGATGGACGACTACGCGCCCAGCATGGGCGCCGCGCTGGCCTACTACACGGTGTTTTCGATCGCGCCGCTGCTGCTGATCGTGATCTCGGTGGCCGGCATGGTCTTCGGGGCCGAGGCGGCGCGCGGGGCGGTGATGAGCGAATTCTCCGGGCTGATCGGCGCGGAGGGCGCGGAAGCCATCGAGAACATGCTCCTCGCGCTGAGCGACCCCGGTCTCAGCACGCTGACCGCGCTGGTCGGCACGGTGACGCTGGCGATTGGCGCCACCACGGTGTTCGCCGAACTCCAGAGCGCGCTGGACCGCATCTGGCAGGTGCCGGAGCGGAGGAAGGCGTCCGGCATTCTCGAACTGCTGCGCTCGCGGCTGCTGTCATTCGGGATGGTGCTTGGCATTGGCTTCCTGCTGATCGTCTCGCTGCTGGCCAGCGCCGGGCTCGCCGCGCTCGGGCGGGTGTGGGGGCCGCTGTTCGAGGGCGAACTGCTCGGCCATGCGCTCGACTTGCTCGTCAGCGTGGTGCTGGTGACCGTCGTCTTCGCCATGATCTACAAGATCATGCCCCACGCCGCCGTGCGCTGGCCGGACGTCTGGCTCGGCGCCACCGTCACCGCCGTGCTGTTCAGCATCGGCAAGTTCCTGATCGGTCTCTACATCGGCAAGAGCGGCGTGGCGTCCGGCTATGGCGCGGCCGGCTCGCTCGTGGTGCTGCTGATGTGGGTCTACTACTCCGCGCAGATCTTCCTGCTGGGGGCGGAATTCACCTGGCTCTACGCCAACCGCTACGGCTCGCTCAAACAGGGCGCGCCGCGCGAGGCTCCGGCGCCATCCGCCACACCGACCCGGGTGCACTGATTCTTCTCCTTGTCAGCCGCTGCGCCGTGCATGACTGCGGCGTGACTGACACCGCAGAGGTCGCGATCATGCAGCCGAAGCGGATCTATACTCGCTGGCCTGAATTGCCAGGGGGCGAAGATGGATGCATCTGCCGAGGTAAGTGGCCTGGACGCATGGTTCCGCCGTCGGGTCAGGCAGCGGCCTGACGCCATCGCGCTGGTCTACGGCGGGCGGCACGTGTCCTATGCCGCGCTCGATGCCCGGGTCGACAGCGTTGCCCGTACGCTCGCCAGCCGGGGCGTGAGGGCGGAGACGCCGGTCGGCATCCTCCTGCCCGCCGGCATCGACCAGACCATCTGCCAGCTTGCCGTGATCCGCGCGGGCGGGAGTTGCCTGCCGCTGGATCCCGATGCGCCCGACGCACGGATTCGGCTGATGCTGGACGACCTCGACGTGCGGATCGCCGTGTCGACGGCCGGTGATCGCGCCCGCCTGGGCGCGGTGGCCGATTGCCTGGCCGATTGCCCGGCCGATTGCCCGGCCGATTACCTGACGCCGGGGGCCGAGGCCGCCGGCAGCATCGCCATGCCGGCAGCGGGTCTCGCGCATCGGACCCATGTCCTCTACACCTCGGGCACCACCGGCCAGCCGAAGGGCGTGGAGATCCTGGCGCGTGGCATTGTGCGGCTGGCCTGGCAACCGCGCTATGTATCGCTGAATGCCGACGACCGGATCGCGGTCATCGCGAATCCCACCTTCGACGCCGCCCTGTTCGAGACCTGGGGGGCGCTGCTGAACGGGGGCACCGTGGTGTTCCTGCCCCGGCAGACCTGTATCGACCCCGCCACTTTCCGGCATAGCCTGCGCGCGCAAGGCGTGACGACGATGTTCATCACCAGCGCGCTGTTCAACCATACCGTGCACGCGTGCCCCGATGCGTTCGCCACGCTGCGTACGCTGCTGGTCGGCGGCGAAGCGCTCAACGCCCAGGCCATTTGCGCGGTATTGCGCAGCGCGCCGCCGGCCCGGCTGCTGAACGCCTACGGCCCGACCGAATGCACGACCTTCGCCACCTGTCACGCCATCACGCTGCATGACGCAGAGACCGGCGCGATCCCGATCGGCCAGGCCATCGACGACACCGTGGTCCATGTGCTCGATGGCGACCGGCAGCCGGTGTCGCCAGGCCAGATCGGCGAGATCCATCTCGGCGGCGCGGGGCTGGCGCGTGGGTACTGGCAGCGTCCTGCGCTGACGCGCGAGCGCTTTGTCGAGGTCGATCACCTGGCCGAAGGCAGGCCGCTGAGGCTGTACCGGACCGGCGATCTCGGCGCGTGGCGGCCGGACGGCACGCTGGCCTTCCATGGCCGGCGCGACAACCAGGTCAAGATTCGCGGCCACCGCATCGAGCTGGAGGAGGTGGAGGCGGTCCTGCGCGAAAGCGGGATGGTGCGCGAGGCTGTGGCCACCGTGCAGCAGACCGCGCTGGGCGACCCGTACCTGCTCGCCTTCATCGTGCCGCAGCTTGGGGAAGCCGGGACGGCGGCGCTGGCTGCGTACGTGTCCCGACGGATGCCGAAGGACATGCGGCCGCGCCTGGTGGGTGTGAACGACCTGCCGATGACGGCCAACGGCAAGGTGGACCGGCGCGCGCTCCGTGACCGGCTCCATGACCCGCTCCATGATCCGCTCCATGATTCGCACCCCCAAGCGATGGCGGTGCGGGGAACCACGGAGGCGATGCTGCGCGATGCCTGGCGGTGCGCGCTCGATCTGGACAGCGTGGCCGACGATGACGACTTCTTCGCGCTCGGCGGCGATTCGCTTCAGGCCGCCAGCCTGATCCTGCTGCTCGGCGAGCGGCTGGGCCGCCCGCTGCCGGTGCAGGCCCTCTACGACGCCCCGACGCCGGCGAAGCTGGCCACCTGGCTCCAGCGCCACGGGCAGGGCGGGGGTGACGAGGCCCAGGCAGGCAGCGGCGCAGCCGAGCGTGCGCGCCTGCTGGCCGATGCCCGGCTGCCCGACGATATCGGCCCCGTGTCCGGTCCCGTATCGGGCCCAGTATTCGGCCCGCCGGCGCCGTGGTGCGGCGCGGGCGGGGGCCGGGTCTTCCTCACCGGCGCGACCGGCTTCCTCGGCGCGTTCCTGCTGCGCGACCTGCTGCGCTGGCCCGGGGTCAGCGAGGTGATTTGTCTGGTACGCGCACCGTCCGATGACGAGGCTGGCCGGCGGCTCCGCGCAAACCTCTGCAAGTACGGTCTCTGGCACGAGGGCTTCACCACGCTGCTGCGGCCACTGGCGGGCGATTTCGCTCTGGGCGACTTCGGTCTCGGCGCAGCGCGCTTCGAGGCATGGGCGAATCGCTGCGACGTGGTGTTCCACCTGGGCGCGCACGTCAACTACATCGAGCCCTACAGCCTGCATCGCGCCGCCAACGTCGCGGGTACGTTGCACGTGCTGCGCTTCGTCGCCAGCGGGCGCGCCAAGGCGCTCCACTACGTGTCCAGCATCGCGGCGTTCGGCCCGGCCGGGCTACTGGCCCCCACCAAGACGCTGTACGAGGATGACGATCTCGCCCGACACCTGCCGGGGCTGATGTTCGACATGGGCTATGCCGCCAGCCAATGGGTGGCTGATCAGCTGGTCACCGCCGCGATCCGGCGGGGCGTGCCGGCGGCGGTGTATCGCCCCGGCTTCATTCTGGGCGACAGCGCCAGCGGGGCGGGCAATCGGAATGATTTCGTCGCGCGGCTGGTGCGGGGCTGCATCGCGATCGGGGCGTATCCGCACCTGCCGCACCAGCGCAAGGAAATCGTTCCGGTCGACTATGTCAGCGCCGCGCTGCTGCGTATCGCCGCCGACGGCAGCAACCTTGGCCGTGCCTACCATCTGGTGCCGCCGCGCGAGGCCGACCAGCCCGACCTGCTCGCGTTCTTCGGCATGCTGCGCGCCTGCGGCTATCCGCTGCAGTCACTGCCGTATGCCGACTGGCTGCAACGGCTGGCAGACTCGGCCGATCTGGCAGGCAATCCGCTGCGGCCGCTGCTGCCGCTGCTGACGGAACCGGTCTACGGCCGGCTCACCCGCTGGGAAGTCTACGAGGGCATGCCGCGCTACGACGCCACGCATACGGCTCGCGCCCTGGCGGTGGCCGGCGGGCTGGCCTTTCCCCGGCTCGATCGCGCGCTGATGGCGCGCTATCTCGACGTCTGGATGGGGCAGCGACCGGTTCCTGACACCCGGTAGCCGGGTGCTGTCCGGTCCACATGCACCATCCGCGTGACTTCGTATTTGGGCATTTCGCATCCGCGTCCTATCGTTAAGTGCCGGCCCCGGCGCAGGACCTGTTCGATGCGGCAGCCCAAGGAGTCGTCATGAGCAAGAAGTCCAGTATCACGACCTATATCGTCATTGCGATGATCCTGGGCGGCGTGGTCGGCTACGCGTGCCACACGGCCTTCCCCGACCCCAAGCTGGCCAAGGACGTGGCCGGCTACATCTCCGTCATCACCGATGTCTTCCTGCGGCTGATCAAGATGATCATCGCGCCGCTGGTCTTCTCCACGCTGGTCATGGGCATCGCCCATATGGGGGACGCCAGCACCGTGGGCCGGGTGGGCGTGAAGGCGCTGGCGTGGTTCATCACGGCCTCGCTGGTGTCGCTGACGCTGGGCCTGATCATGGCCACGGTGCTCCAGCCCGGCATCAACATCGGCCTGCCGCTGCCCGACGTGGGCGCCGCCACCAACCTCAAGACCAACGCCTTCACGCTCAAGGATTTCATCGCGCATCTGGTGCCGAAATCCGTCGCCGAGGCGATGGCCAACAACGAGATCCTGCAGATCGTGGTGTTCTCGATCTTCTTCGGCACGGCGCTGGCGGCACTGGGCGAGCGCGGCGCGCGCATGGCCGGGGTGATCGAAGACCTGGCCCAGGTGATGCTGAAGATCACCGGCGCCGTGATGTGGATGGCGCCGCTGGCCGTGTTCGCGGCGATTGCCTCGACGGTGACCACGCAGGGGCTGGGCATCCTGCTGACCTTCGCCAAGTTCATGGGCAGCTTCTACCTGTCGCTGTTCGTGCTGTGGGCGCTGCTGGCGCTGGCCGGCTGGGTGTTCCTGGGCAGGCGCATCGTCACCCTGATCCGGCTGATCCGGGAGCCGTTCCTGATTTCCTTCTCGACGGCGAGTTCGGAGGCGGCGTATCCGAAGATGCTCGACGCGCTGGACCGCTTCGGCGTCAATCGCAAGATTTCCAGCTTCGTGTTGCCGCTGGGGTACTCCTTCAACCTGGACGGGTCGATGATGTACTGCACGTTCGCCGTGCTGTTCATCGCCCAGGCGTACGACATCCACCTGCCGCTGGCCACCCAGATCACGATGCTGCTGTTGCTGATGCTGACCTCGAAGGGTATGGCGGGAGTGCCGCGTGCGTCACTCGTGGTGATTGCCGCCACGCTGAACCAGTTCAACATCCCCGAGGCGGGGTTGTTGCTGATCATGGGCGTGGACCAGTTCCTCGACATGGGCCGCTCGGCTACCAATGCCGTGGGCAACTCGATTGCCTCGGCCGTGGTGGCGAAGTGGGAAGGGCAGTTGTCGAGCGAATCCACGCTCGGGGATCGGGGCGAGGGCAGCGAGGGCGGCGTGGACCCAGGCGGCGGGCCGCCGCTGCACAAGCCGGGGACCGCACAGGCCTGATGCCATGTCCATCCCCCGTCTTCATTTTCGATCCGGTGGTGCGCCCCGGTGGCTGGCCGGCGCGGCGGCGGCGGCCGTGTGCTGGCTCGCCTGTCTCGGCGCTGCCGTCGCGCAGGACACCGGCGAGCTGAGCGGCACGCTGCGCAAGGCCAAGGACACCGGCAGCCTGATCATCGGCTACCGGGAATCGTCGCTGCCGTTCTCCTACCTGAACCAGGCGCAGCGCCCGATCGGCTATTCCATCGATGTCTGCACGGCCATCGTCCAGACCGCGGCGGCAGAGGTGGGGCGCGACCTCGCCATCCAGTGGGTGCCGGTGACTTCGGAAAACCGCTTCGACGCGGTCACTTCGGGCAAGGTCGATCTCGAATGCGGCTCCACCACGCGCAACGCCGAGCGGCTGAAGATGGTGGCGTTCTCGCCGGTGATCTTTATCGCCGGGACCAAGCTGATGGTGCCGCGCGGCTCGCCGATCAAGACCTTCCGCGACCTCAAGGGCAAGACCGTGGTGGCCACGGCGGGCACGACCAATGCCGATGCGCTGGAGAAGCTTTCCACGCGCTTCGCGCTGAACCTCAAGGTGATCCGGGCGCGCGACCATGCCGATGCCTTCGAGGTACTGCGCCACGGCGGCGCCGATGCCTATGCCGGCGACGACGTACTGCTCTACGGCTTCCTGGCCAAGTCCGGCGCGGGCAAGCAGTTCGATGTGACGCGCGATTTCCTGTCCTACGACCCCTACGGGGTCATGCTGCGCAAGGGCGATCCGCAGTTCGCGGCCGTGGTGGACCGGGCCGTGCGCGACCTGATCACCACGGGCGAACTGGAGCGGCTCTACAAGCAGTGGTTCCTTAGCCGGCTGCCCACCGGGGAGCGGCTGAACATCCCGATGAGTGCACAATTGGAAGACATCATCAGCGCCACCCCACAACAGCCGGATTAGGGCGAGGCATGCCAGTCAACACATAGCGGGTTAGCGTCCGCTCACACCTAAGTACAGTTTTCGATTGTTGCACCGCGATGACGCAAACTGTACTCTTCCGCCCGCAGGTGTTCTGTACGTCCCTCCACTCATCAATCGCGCCTAGTCTGCATCAATCGCTGCGGATGCGCCGACATCACGGATAACCGGGCCGCGCTCCGAGCACTTGATTGCGAGTCGCCCCCCGATGAGTACCCCTACCCCAGAGAAGGGGCATGTTGCCCCCTACACGCACCCGGCCGCCGGCTGGGGCGCCCTGAAGCAAGTCGCAGTCAACCTGATCAAAGAGAAGGTTGGCGGCGGCAAGTACAAGACCCTGTTCAAGCAGAACCAGCCGGACGGCTTCGACTGTCCCGGCTGCGCCTGGCCTGACCGCCAGCATGCCTCGACCTTCGAATTCTGCGAAAACGGCGTCAAGGCCGTGGCCGCCGAGGCCACCAGCAAGCGCGTCACGCCCGAGTTCTTTGCCGATCACACCGTGACGGCGCTGATGGCCCAGTCCGACTTCGAACTCGAACAGCACGGCCGCCTGACCCACCCGATGGTCTACGACGCCGCCACCGACAAATACCAGCCGGTGGCCTGGCAGGACGCGTTCGCGCTGGTCGCCCAGCATCTGAACAAGCTGGACAACCCCGACGCCGCCACGTTCTACACCTCGGGCCGCGCCAGCAACGAGGCAGCGTTCCTGTTCCAGTTGTTCGTGCGGATGGTCGGCACCAACAACTTCCCCGATTGCTCGAACATGTGCCACGAGGCCACCAGCCGTGGCCTGCCGGTAACGGTGGGCGTGGGCAAGGCCACGGTGCTGCTCGACGACTTCCAGCTCACCGACGCCGTCCTCGTCTTTGGACAGAATCCGGCGACGAACCACCCGCGCATGCTGAACGAGCTGCGCGACTGCGCCAAGCGGGGCGCGGCCATCGTGTCGATCAACCCGCTCAAGGAGCGCGGACTTCAGCGTTTTACGAGCCCGCAGCACGTCTCCGAGATGGTGACGGGGCAGAGCACCAAGATTGCGTCGATGTTCGTCCGCCCCAAGCTGGCCGGCGACTTCGCGCTGATCAAGGGCCTCGGCAAGCGCGTGATCGAACTCGATGACGAAGCCATCGCCACGGGCAGCAAGCGCGTGGTGGACGTGGACTTCCTGGCCGAGCACACCGCCGGCTTCGAGGCCTTCGCGGCCGACCTGCGCGCCGAATCGTGGGCCGACATCGTGGCCGAATCGGGCGTCACGCGTGAGGACATCGACGCGCTGGCGGACGTCTACGTCAAGAGCGAGCGCACCATCGCTTGCTGGGGCATGGGCATTACGCAGCACAAGAATTCGGTCAGCACGATCCAGTTGCTGTCCAACGTGATGATGCTGCGCGGCAATATCGGCCGCCCCGGCGCCGGGCTGATGCCGGTGCGCGGGCATTCGAACGTGCAGGGCGACCGCACGATGGGTATCGAGGAACAGCCGGACGACGCCTTCCTGGATCGCCTGGGCGCCGCGTTCGACTTCGAGCCGCCGCGCGCGCACGGCCAGGACGTGGTGGCCGCCATCAACGCGATGCTGGCCGGCAAGGTCAAGGTGTTCATCGGCCTGGGCGGCAATTTCTCGATCGCCACGCCAGACACCCCGCGCACCTGGGAAGCGCTGCGCCAGTGCGACCTGACCGTGAACATCGCGACCAAGCTGAACCGCAGCCACCTCGTGATCGGCAAGGACGCGCTGCTGCTGCCGACCATCGGCCGCACCGAGATCGACCTCCAGAACGGCGTGGCGCAGGGCGTGACCGTCGAGGATTCGGTCTGCATGGTCCATATCTCCTACGGCATGAACAAGCCGGCCTCGCCGGAGCTGCTGTCCGAGACTGCCATCGTGGCCGGCATGGCCGCCGCCACGCTGGGTTCGGAGAAGGTGGACTGGCACTGGTACGCGCAGGACTACGCGCGCATCCGCGATGCCATCGAAAAGGTCATCCCGGGCTTCGAGCGCTATAACGAACGCGTGGCGCAGCCGGGCGGCTTCCACCTGACGCCGGCCTCGCGCAACCGCGTGTGGCGCACCGCGTCCGGCAAGGCCCAGTTCCTGGTCCATGCGATCGACAAGGACACCCCGATCCAGCGCGCCCGCGCCCGCTACGGCGACGACCTGCTGGTGATGATGACCACCCGCTCGCACGACCAGTACAACACCACGATCTACGGGCTGGATGACCGCTATCGCGGCGTGTTCGGCCTGCGCCGGGTGGTGTTCATCAACGCGGCGGACCGCGCGCGGCTGGGGTTTGCCGAGGGCGAGCGCGTGGATATCACCAGTGTCTGGGAGGACGGCGTGACGCGTCATGCCAAGGACTTCCTGCTGGTGGACTACGACATCCCGACCGGCTGCCTGGGCGCTTACTACCCGGAAACCAATCCGCTGGTGCCGCTGGAAAGTATCGGCGACCGCTCGGGCACGCCGACGTCGAAGTCGATCCCGGTGCTGCTGGCCCGGGCCGCCTCGGTGCAAACGTCGGCGCAAGCGGCGGCATGAGCGAAGGGGAACTGGGCTACGCCCAGCGGCAGGTCGCCCGTCACAAGGGCGACGCCCGCACGGTCGACCTGGACTATGTGGCCGAGGAAGTGCCGGTGGCGCTGGTATACAACGGCATCTCGCATGCCGTGATGATGGCCACGCCGCTGGACCTGGAAGTGTTCGCGGTCGGCTTCTCGCTGACCGAAGGCATCGTGGACAGCATCAAGGAGATCTACGATGTCGAGGTGCAGCCGGCTTGCGGGACCGATGACCTGGATGGCATAAGCGGCATCGAGGTCCGCATCGAAATCAGCCAGCGCGCGTTCATGGCGCTGAAGGACCGCCGCCGCTCGCTGGCCGGCCGCACTGGCTGTGGCGTGTGTGGCGTGGAAAGCCTGCAACTGCTTGACCTCCAGCCCGTGCCGATGCCGGTACCGCGCCACCGCATCGTGCCGTCGCGCGAGGTGATCCAGCGCGCCGCCGCCGGCCTGCCGGCCCACCAGATGCTGATGCGCACCACCGGCGGCGTGCATGCCGCCGCCTGGTGCGGGCCCGATGGCGAGGTGCTCCACGCTTTCGAGGATGTGGGGCGGCACAACGCCATGGACAAGCTGATCGGCCACCTGGCCCGGCGCCGCGTGGTGATGGACGAGGGCTTCGTGTTCCTGTCCAGCCGCGCCAGCTACGAGCTGGTGCGCAAGGCCGCGCGCATGCATATCCAGATGCTGGCGACGATCTCGGCGCCCACCTCGCTCGCCATCCGCATCGCCGAGCAGGCCGGGCTGCGGCTGCTGAGCTTTTGCCGGCAGGACGGCTTCGTCGAGTACACGTCGCCGCCCGGACAATCCCAATCCGTATTACGATCTGAGCCGCTGGCAGCGGCGGCCCAGGTGACCGAATAGGGCAGCCCCCACCCCCGCCAGCGTTCCGATGAACCCTGACGTGGCGAAAGGTTGGCGGTGTGACCCTGTATGAAAAGCTCGCGGCCGAGATCGAGGCGCTGGTGCAGCAAGGCGTGCTGCTGCCCGGCGAGAAGATTCCGTCGGTCCGGCAGGCCGCCCAGCATCATCGCCTGAGCATTACCACGGTCATCCGGGCCTATCTGCTGCTGGAGTCGCGCGGCATGCTGGAGAGCCGGCCGCAGTCCGGCTACTTCGTGCGCGCCCGGCCCGGCGAGCCGGCCATCGACCTCCAGCCGACCCGCCCGGCGGCCCGCCCGTCGCCGGTGGACGTGAGCGCGCTGGTGCTGTCCACGCTGCGCTCGATCCGCGCCGATGACGCCATCCCGCTCGGCTCCCCCTATCCCGACGCCAAGCTGTTCCCGTGGCAGCGGATCATCCAGTACGCCAACGCCATCGGCAAGCGCTACGAGTCGTGGAGCCTGCTGGACGACCTGCCGCCCGGCTCGCCCCAGTTGATCCGCCAGATCACGCGGCGCTACCTGGAAAACGGCCAGGCGGTGGACCCGAACGAGGTGATCGTGACGATTGGCGCCACCGAGGCCATCAACCTGTGCCTGCAGGCGGTGGCCAAGCCGGGCGACACCATCGCCGTGGAATCGCCGACTTACTATGCGATGCTGCACGCCATCGAACGGCTGGGCATGCGCGCCGTGGAGGTCGCGACGGACCCCGTGGAAGGCATCGACGTGCAGGCGCTGGCCCGCCTGTTCGACGAGCGGCCCGTGGCTGCCTGCATGGTCATGCCGAATTTCCAGAATCCGCTCGGCTTCCAGATGTCGGACGAACGCAAGCAGGCACTCGTCAAATTGCTAACCGAGCGCGACATTCCGGTCATCGAGAACGATGTCTATGGCGAGCTGTATTACGGCGATGCGCATCCCACCTCGCTGAAGACCTACGACAAGGCCGGCATCGTGCTGCACTGCTCGTCGTTCTCCAAGACGCTGACCAACGCCTACCGCATCGGCTGGGCGCTGCCGGGGCGCTACCGGGATCAGGTGGAGCGGCTCAAGTTCCTGAACACGCTGACCACGCCGGCGATTCCCCAGCTAGCCATCGCCGAATTCCTGAAGAACGACGGCTACGACTACCACCTGCGGCGCGTGCGCAAGACCTATGCGCAGCAGGCCAATATCATGGCGGCGGCGGTGCGGCGCTTCTTCCCGGCCGGCACGCGGGTGTCGCGGCCGGCCGGCGGCTATGTGCTCTGGGTGGAGTTGCCCGAGGGCGTGGACGCCATGGCGCTGTACCACGCGGCACTGGAGCGGCGGATTACCGTGGCGCCGGGGCACATCTTCTCGCCCGTGCCCACGTACACGCATTACATCCGCCTAAACTACAGCAGCGCATGGTCGGCCGAGGTGGAAGCGGCCGTGGTGACGCTGGGCAAACTGGTGACGTCGCTCGCAGAAGCGGCGCCAGACAAGGAGACAAGCGCATGAACCAAGAAGAAGATACCGGGAACGACGGCGCCGATGCCGATGAGGACACGCTCGATCCGGTACTGGCCGGCATCCTGGCTGCCCTGTGGCAGGCGGCCCGGGAGCCCGGTGGCGGGCCGCTCTCGCTGGCCCGCCTCAGCAAGCGCGCATCAGTGCAGATGAGCGTGCTGCGGCGCGTGCTGACGCAACTGGCCGAGGCGGACCTGGCTGAAGCCGAGATCGACGAGTCAGGCCGGGGCACCGCCCAGCTGACCGCCGAGGGTCGCGCGCTGTGCGACGAGCTGTTCGAGACCCCCGGCGCGCTGCCCGATCTGGATTCGTTAGAGGATCCAGAGGATTCCGATGACGATGAAGACGCGGGCCGGTCAGAGCACCTTCCCCGGATTCATTAGCCCCTGCGGGTCCAGCGCCTGCTTGATGGCGCGCATCATCCCCAGTTCCACCTCGCTCTTGTAGCGCCGGTTCTCCTCGCGCTTGAGCTGGCCCAGGCCATGCTCGGCCGAGATCGACCCATTGTGCGACTGCACGCTGTTGTGGACGATCAGGTTGATGGCGTCCTGATGGATCAGGAACTGCTCGTGATCCACCCCCACCGGCGGCGACACGTTGTAGTGCAGGTTGCCGTCGCCCAGATGCCCGAAGGTGACCATGCGGGCGCCCGGGAAGGCGTCCTGCACCAGCGCGTCCGTGGTCTCGATGAAGTCCGCCACGCGCGAGACCGGCACGGCAATGTCGTGCTTGATGTTCTTGCCTTCCTCGACCTGCGCCATCGGGATGTGCTCGCGCAGGTTCCAGAAATCGCGCGACTGCTGCACGGACTCGGCCACCACGGCGTCCGTGACCACGCCGGCCTCGAAGGCCGCTTCCATCATCGTCTCGAAGATCGCCCGGGCGTGTTCCTCGCCCTCGCTGTCGGACAGCTCCAGCAGCACCAGTTGCGGATGGGCCTCCGTGAAGGGGTAGCGCAGTTGCGGGTAGTGCTTGCGCACGAGGTCCATGCACATCGCGGACATCAGCTCGAAGCCGGTGAGCATGGCGCTGGCGTGGGACTGGGCGATGGCCAGCAGCGCCAGCGCGGCGCGCGGGCTCTGCACAGCCGCCAGCGCCGTCGCGCGCGCGCGGGGCAGCGGGTACAGCTTCATGACCGCCGCCGTGATGATGCCGAGCGTGCCTTCAGCGCCGATAAACAGGTCGCGCAGGTCGTAGCCGGTGTTGTCCTTGCGCAGGCCGCGCAGGCCCTCCCAGACTTCGCCCTTGGCCGTTACCACCTCCAGCCCCAGGCACAGTTCGCGCGTGTTGCCGTAGCGCAGCACCGCCGTGCCGCCCGCGTTGGTAGACAGGTTGCCCCCAATCGTGCAGCTGCCCTCGGCCGCCAGGCTCAGCGGGAACAGGCGGCCATGCTCGCGCGCCACGTCCTGCAACTGCTGGAGGATCACGCCGGCTTCGACGGTAATCGTGTTGTTGAGCGGGTCCACATGGCGCACCCGGTTCATCCGTTGCAGCGACAGCACCACCACGCCAGCGGCTGCCGCCGGGCCAGCCTCGGGCGTGGCGCCGCCGCACAGGCCGGTGTTGCCGCCCTGCGGCACCACGGCCAGCTTGTGGGCGTGGCAGGCGTGGACCAGCGCGGCCACTTCCTCGGTGCTGCCGGGGCGCAGCACGGCCACGGCGTCGCCGGTGTAGCGCTGGCGCCAGTCGGTCAGATAAGGGGCCTTGTCGGCGGCCTCGGTCAGCACGTGTTGCGGGCCGACTGCGGCGCGGCAGAGGTCGAGGAACGAATCCAGGTGCGGAGCGGTCATGGTCGGGTGTCGGGGGAGGGGGAGGGGGGCTGGATGGCTTGCTGCCGTGCCCGCGCGCGACGCTTGTACGGGCGCAGATAGAGGATGGTGCTGAAGAAGAACACCAGCGTCAGGGCGACTTCGGCCCAGGCCAGCAGCGACGACGGCGCGCGGTCGCTGGTGGCGCGCACGATGCCTTCGGTGAAATAGAGCAGGATCAGCATCGACGACCACTGCATCGTGTACCGGTTGCGCGCCAGCACGCCGCGCAGCACCGGGAGCAGGAAGACGAACTTGAGGATCAGCCACGAGCCGCCGGGGCGCAGCGGGGCGAGGAACCACTCCCAGGCGATGCACAGCGCCACCAGCGCCAGCAGGCTGGCTACGCTGACGCGCCAGAGCGCCGGGCTGTGGAGGTCGCCGTCACCCTGGCTGCCGTTGCGCGGCGCGGTCATCGTGACCCTCCGGCCAGCTTCAGCGCCGTCTCGGCCAGCCGCCGGCCCATGGCCGTGGCCAGCGCGGCTTCCTGGTCGGTGACCGGGCCGTGGTTGTCCACAAAAGCATGGTGGCTCGGGCCGTAGGGGGTGCCGCCGGCCGTGGTGGTCATCAGGCCGGGCTCCGAATAGGGCAGGCCCATGACCAGCATGCCATGGTGGAACAGCGGCAGCATCATCGACAACAACGTGGTTTCCTGGCCGCCGTGCAAGCTGCCGGTGGCGGTGAATACACAGGCGGGCTTGCCGGACAGTGCGCCGGACAGCCACTGGGCCACGGTGCCATCGAGGAAATATTTCATCGGCGCGGCCATATTGCCGAACCGCGTGGGGCTGCCCAGTGCCAGCCCGGCGCATTCCTCGAGGTCGCGCAGCTCGGCGTACGGGGCGCCTTCGGGCGGGATGTCGGGCGCGGTGGCCTCGCAGACGGTGGACACCGGCGGCACGGTGCGCAGCCGGGCATGAGCGCCGGGCACGCTGTCGATGCCGGTGGCGATCAGGTCGGCGAGTTTGCGGGTGCTGCCGTGACGGCTGTAGTACAGGACCAGGATGGGGAGGGCGGCCAAGGTATCGCGGAGTCGGTGCTCAGTCGTGGATCGGGAGGGGGCGGCCCGGACCGGCACCGCGAAACAATGCGCGTATTATAGTTGTGCCCCGCTATAAGACTCAGGAGCTAGCCCCCGCATGACCGCCGCACGTATCGCCCGCCTGCGCAGGGAGTGGAATTTGCAGAAGGTGCGCGCGCTCGCGCGCTACGCCTTGCGCCGCGCCGGCGAGGACCGCCTGCCCCAGGTGTCCGCCAGCCTGACCTTCACCACCGTGCTGGCCGTGGTGCCGGTGCTGACCGTGGCGTTCGCGCTGCTGGCCGCGTTTCCGGTGTTCCGGGACTTCCGGGGCCAGATCGAGACCTTCCTGTTCCAGAACCTGATTCCGGGCGGCAATGTCAGCGATTCGGTCTCGCGCTACCTCGGCCAGTTCTCCAAGAGCGCGCGCGGGCTGACCGCGCTGGGCCTGGCTGGCCTGATGGTGACGTCGGTGCTGACGATGCTGACCGTGGAGGATGCGCTGAACGCTATCTGGCGCGTCAAGCGGCGCCGGCCGCTGGCGCAACGGGTGCTGGTGTTCTGGGCCGTGCTGACGCTGGGCCCGGTGCTGATCGGCGCCAGCCTCTCGGTCAGCTCCTACCTGATTTCGGTGTCGATGGGCTACGTCGGCTCCATGCCGATGGGCATGGGGCTGATGGTCAGCACCGTGCCGGTGATGCTCTCGGCGCTGGCCTTCGCCTTCCTCTATATGGCCGTGCCGTACGCCTATGTGGACTGGCGCGATGCCATCGTGGCCGGTGTGGTGGCCGCCGTGGCCTTCGAGGTGGCCAAGCGCGTGTTCGGCTACTTCATCACCCATATTCCGACCTACACGGCGGTCTACGGCACCTTCGCGGTCCTGCCGCTGTTCCTGCTGTGGATGTACGTGAGCTGGCTGGTCACGCTGCTCGGGGCGACCATCGCCGCCAACCTGCCCGTGATCCGGGAAGGCCACTGGCGCCGCCGCACCTTCGCCGGCAGCGAGTTCTTCGACGCGCTGGGCATCCTGCTGCTGCTCTACCGCGCCCGCGACGAAGTGCCGCGCAGCGTGGGCGAACTCGACATGGGGCGCAAGCTGCGGATGGAGGCCGACTACCTGGCCAGCCTGCTCGGCAAGCTCAAGACCCTGCACCTCGTGGGCAAGCTCCAGCAAGACCGCGGGCAGGCGCACTGGGCGATGCTTTGCGACCCATCCCAGGTGACGCTGCGCACGCTGTACGACCGCCTTGTGCTGAACCTCGCGCGCCTGCCGCGCACGGCGCTGGCGCACCAGTTGCAAGGCGTGGACCTGCTCCGTTCGATGCTCGACAACCCCCAACTGGACCAACCGCTCGAAGCCGTGTTCCGCCAGCAGTTGCTGACGCCAGCCGCCAACGAGGCGGCGGAGGCCAGTGGCGGCACTGGCGATACCGGAGAGGAGGGGGGCGGCCCGCAGCGCCGCACGCTCGAGGTGGTGCCGCCCGGCTGGCACGGGCAGGTCTGAGCCAGCTGCTAGGTCGGATTCCAGCTAGAACGGAATCCGACCGCGCAGGATGTCCGCGTACATGACCCAGTCGCCCATCAGGCTGTAGAACGGGTGCCGGAACGTGGCGGGCCGGTTCTTCTCGAACCCGAAGTGGCCCACCCAGGCAAACGCATAGCCGGACACCACGGCACCCAGCAGCCACCACGCGTTGCCGGTGACCACCAGCGCCACCAGACAGGCCAGCGCCACCGTCGACCCCACGAAATGGAGGCGGCGGCAGGTACGGTCCCGGTGCTCGTTCAGGTAATACGGATAGAACGCGGCAAAGCTCTCGAATTCGCGGCTGTGGGTTTGCGCCATGGTCGTCTCCGGCATCGGTGTTGTTATGGTTCCAGTCTAGGTGCTCGCCACAACCTTGCGCGCGAAGGCGGCCAGCGTATCGAGCACCTCGTCCGGCTTCTCGCCCATCATCGCGTGACCGCTTGGCACTGTGACCACGGTGGCGCTGCGCATCCGGCCGGCCAGCGCCTGGGCAGCCTTCGGCGACGTCATCATGTCCTTCGACCCCATCACGAATACCGCCGGGCAGGTCACGGCGGCAGCCGCTTCCTCGCCATGCGCGTAGCCGTTGCAGGCCGAAAAATCGGTGTGGAACACGTGCACGCCCGGGTTGCGCGCCGCCACGCGCTCCATCAGCCGCTGGCTGCCGCCATGCATCCAGGCGCCGGGCCCGGGCGACGACGGCTTGCTGGCGAGGCTCGAGATCGACCACTGGTTGACCATGGCGATGGCCTCGTCCTCGCGGTGGAGCGCGGCGTCGAGCAGGGCATCGGACACCTTCATCGGATAGGCCGTGGCCAGCAGCCCGATGGCGCGGACGGCTTCCGGGTGACGTGCGGCGCACTCCAGGGCGATCAGTGATCCCATGCTGTGGCCGAAGACCAGGGCCGGCGCCTTGACGCCGGCTGCCGCCACCAGCGCCATGACCCAGTCGGCCATGTCTTCCACGCGGGTCAGCGGGGCGCCCTGACTGCGGTTGTGGCCGGGCAGGTCTACCGCCAGCACGCCAAAGCCATGGCTGGCGAACCAGCGCGTCTGGAGCCCCCAGACGCTGTGGTCGTTCTGCGCGCCGTGCACGAACACGGCGCAGGGCAGGGCGGGATCGAACGGCTTGCCGCCGGTGTAGGCATAGGCCGGATGGCCCGAGACGGTCAGTTCCATCAGGCTTTTCCTCCCATGGCTTTCTCGGCGGCCTTCAGGCCGCGCTTCAGGTCGTCGATCAGGTCATCCGGGTCCTCGAGTCCGATCGACAGCCGGATCGTGCCCTCGCCGATGCCGGCCGCGCGCAGGGCGCCGGCATCCATGCGGAAGTGGGTCGTGGAGGCGGGATGGATTACCAGCGAGCGCGCATCCCCGACGTTGGCAAGGTGCGAGAACAGCGACAGGCTCTCGATAAAGCGCTGCCCGGCCGCGCGGTTCGCCTTGAGGTTGAAGCTGAACACCGCCCCGCAACCGCGCGGCAGCAGCCGCTTGGCCAGCGCGTGGTCGGGGTGGGATTCCAGTTCCGGGTAGGCCACCGACTCGACCATCGCGTGCCCGGCCAGGAACTGCACCACGCGGCGGGTGTTGTCCACGTGCCGGCTCATGCGCAGCGGCAGCGTCTCGATGCCCTGGAGCAGCTGCCACGCCGCCATCGGGTTCATGCAGGCGCCGAAGTCGCGCAGGCCCTCGCGCCGGGCGCGCAGCAGGAACGGCGCCACGGTGCTTTCCTCGGTAAACACCATGTTGTGGAAGCCCGGATAGGGCTCCGACAGCTCGGGAAAACGCCCCGAAGCCTCGAAATCGAACGTGCCGCCCTCGGACAGCACGCCGCCGATCGTCGTGCCATGCCCGCCCAGGAACTTGGTGGCCGAGTGGTACAGCAAGCCGGCGCCATGGTCGAACGGGCGCAGCAGGTAGGGCGTGGTGAACGTGGAGTCGACCAGCAGCGGGATCTTGTGGTCCTGGCCGATCTGCGCCACGGTTTCGATGTCGAGCACGTCGAGGCCCGGATTGCCCAGCGTCTCGCCGAACAGCAGCCGCGTCTCGGGGCGGATGGCGGCGCGCCAGGCGTCCATGTCGCGCGGATTGACGAAGGTGGTCTCGATGCCGAAGCGGCGCAGCGTGTAGTGCAACAGATTGTGCGAGCCGCCATAGAGCGCCGTGGATGCCACGATATGGGAGCCGGCCCCCATCAGCGTGGCCACGGCCAGGTGCAGCGCGGCCTGGCCGGATGCCGTGGCGATGGCCCCGGCGCCGTTCTCCAGGGCCGCCACGCGCTCCTCGAACACCGCCACCGTGGGGTTGCTGATGCGGGAATACACGTGCCCGGCGCGTTCCATATTGAACAGCGACGCGGCATGCTCGCTGTCCCGGAACACGAAGGAGGTGGTCAGGTGGATCGGTGTGGCGCGGGCCCCGGTGGTGGGGTCCGGGGCGGCGCCGGCGTGCAGGGCCAGCGTGTCGAATCGGGTACCGGACATGGTGAGTTCGCTTGTAGTGGCTGTTGTAGGCGGCAGGTTGTCTCCGTCCGGCATCGTAGCACCGTGCGCCGCCCTGGCAATGGGGAGGATTCTGAAAACGCATTGAGACTGGCTGAGACTTGCCGCCTTTACGAGAGACGGCGGTTTGGGTAGGATCGCCGCATCGGCCAACTCTGGCCACAGACCAGAACCAGCCTCGACACCGGGCAGCGGAGACACCACCATGAAAGTCAGCGACATCCTGCAGATCAAGGGCAATACGCTCTACACCGTCACGCCGGATGCGTCCCTGCTGGTGGCCATCAACACCATGGCCGAGCACGACATTGGCTCGCTGGTGGTCATGGAATATGGCGATCTGGTCGGCATGCTGACGTTCCGGGAGCTGATCGAGACGCTGGCGGCCAACCACGGCACGCTCGGCACGCACAGCATCCGCAAGGTCATGGACGACGCGCCGCTGACCTGCACGCCGGAAACGGACGTCAACGAGGTGCGCCGCATGATGCTGGAGCGCCACACCCGCTACCTGCCGGTGCTCGACAACCGCACGCTGATGGGCGTGATCTCGTTCTACGACGTGGCCAAGGCGGTGGTGGAGGAGCAGGGCTTCGAGAACCGCATGCTCAAGGCCTATATCCGCGACTGGCCCGAGGAAAAGACCGACTGAACGCGGTCTGGCCCGGGCTGGCGGGCCCGGCGGCGATTTAACAGAAGTTTTATTGCCTGCACTCCAGACTGTTGGCATGATGGCGGCGAACTGATGCCCCGGCGGGTCCGGGGTCCATGAAGTCCGCCGAGCGGCCTCCGCCCGCTTCCGTCTGCATGAGCCAACACAGCCAGCCAAGCCAGCACAGTCAGTTTCGCCTGTTGCGCGAACGCCGTTTCGCGCCGTTCTTCTGGACCCAGTTTCTCGGGGCCATGAACGACAATGTCTTCAAGGTCGCCTTCACCTCGCTGGTGACCTATCACACGGCCCTGTTCGACGGCGTCGATGCGCGCAGCGCGGCGTTCCTGATCTCGGCCATCTTTATCGCACCCTTCGTCCTGTTTTCCGCCACCAGCGGCCAGATTGCCGACAAGATCGAGAAATCGCGGCTGATCCGGCTCGTGAAGTCGCTCGAGATCGCCATCATGGTGCTGGGGCTGGCCGGCTTTGCCTGGCACAGCGCGCCGCTGTTGTACTTCGGTACATTCCTGATGGGCCTGCATTCCACGCTGTTCGGCCCGGTGAAGTTCGCGTACCTGCCGCAGCACCTGGACCAGCAGGAACTGGTGGGCGGCAACGGACTGGTGGAGATGGGTACCTTCGTCGCCATCCTGATCGGCACGCTGATCGGCGGGGAGTTGGCCGGCGTGATGCGCGGCGGCGCCGTGGTGGGGCCGCTCTACGTGGGCATCGCCTGCGTGGTGATCGCCGTAGCGGGGCGGGTGGTGTCGCAGGGCGTGCCGGTTTCGCCGCCGCCCCAGCCGGACCTGCGCATCAACTGGAACCCGCTGACCGAGACGTGGCGCAACCTGATGCTCGCGCGCGAGCGGCGCACGGTATTCCTGAGCCTGCTCGGCATTTCCTGGCTCTGGTTCCTCGGCGCCACCTTCCTGACCGCCTTTTTCAGCTTCGCCCGGGACGTGCTCGGCGGAGACCAGAACGTGGTTACGCTGCTGCTGGCGATGTTCTCGATCGGCATCGGCATCGGCTCCCTGCTGTGCGAGCGGCTGTCCGGCCGCACCGTGGAGATCGGCCTCGTGCCGTTCGGCTCCATCGGCATGACCGTGTTCGCCGTGGACCTGTACCTGGCCAGTAACGGCCAGTCGGCCGGCGCCACGCTGAGCGGCATCGGCGGTTTCCTGGACGATACGCGCCATTGGCGCGTGCTGGTGGACCTGTTCCTGCTGGCCATGTTCGGCGGCTTCTATAGCGTGCCCCTGTATGCGCTGATCCAGAGCCGCTGCTTGCCTACGCACCGGGCGCGGATCATCGCGGCGAACAACATCCTGAACAGCTTCTTCATGATCGCCGCGTCGCTGCTCGGCGTGGGCATGGCGCTGGCCGGCTACAGCATCCCGCAGCTGTTCCTGGTGGTGGGGCTGCTCAATGCCGTGGTGGCCATCTATATCTATACGCTGGTGCCCGAGTTCCTGCTGCGCTTCATCGCCTGGATTCTGGTCCACACCATCTACCGGCTGCGCCGGATCAACGCCGACCGGATTCCCGAGCACGGCCCCGCCGTGCTGGTCTGCAACCACGTGAGCTTTGCCGACGCCGTGGTGCTGATGGCGGCCAGCCCGCGCCCGGTGCGCTTTGTGATGGATCACCGGATCTTCAAGGTGCCGCTGCTGTCGTGGTTCTTCCGGCAGGCCAAGGCGATTCCCATCGCACCGGCGCACGAGGACCCCAGGATGCTCGAGCGCGCCTACGACGCCGTGGCCGCCGCACTTGAGGACGGCGACCTCGTCTGCATCTTCCCCGAAGGCAAGATCACGGCTACCGGCGACATCAACCCGTTCAAGGGCGGTGTGCAGCAGATCATCCGCCGCACGCCGGTGCCCGTGGTGCCGATGGCGCTGCGCGGGCTGTGGGGCAGCTTTTTCTC